>JAPUKI010000099.1 GCA_027295745.1 Acidobacteriota bacterium | reverse complement strand
TTGCACGGGCGCTGGTGGGAAGGCCCAGTTTGCTGCTGGGGGATGAGCCCACCGGCAATTTGGATGAGCACACTTCAGAAGCGATTTACCAGCTTCTCCTGGAAGTCCATCGCACTCACCGCTTGACCTCTATAATCGTCACCCACAACCCCAAACTGGCTGCTTTATGTGAGATGGAGAAGAGACTTCAAGAGGGAAAATTAGTGGAAATGAGTGACAGTCACTAATTTCCAGCCGGCAGACCGGCTGAGATCCCAAATCCTAATTCACAAATTCCAAACAAATCACAAGTTTCAAACCACAGCCGGCAGACCGGCTGAAATCCTAAATCCTAAATCCTAAATTCCAAACAAATTCCAAATCCTAAATTCCAAATTCTAAACCTCTCGGTCAAGACTTTTGCTTCGGCAACTAGCTCTGGTGAAGGGTTTGGTGCTTGGAGCTTGGAATTTGTTTGAGATTTGGAATTTGGAATTTGGAACTTGTCGGTCCGCCGGCGGTTGCCGGAGGACAGCCATTTCTGGTAAAAGATAAGAGCAGGTTTAATTAGGAACAGACTGACTGGAACCGTCTCATGTTTGAGAAGTACACCGAAAAAGCCAGGCGGGTCATCTTTTTTGCACGCTATGAAACCAGCCAGTTGGGGGCCCGACGGATCGAAACAGAGCACGTCCTGCTAGGATTGCTCAGAGAAGATAAGGCCCTCAGCAGCCGATTTTTCCCACATGCTGAGGCCGCCCTGGAAGCTATCCGAAGACAGATTGAAGGCCGCACTGTCGCCCGCGATAAAGTCTCCACCTCTGTGGAATTGCCACTCAGTGATGAATCAAAAAGGGTCTTGACTTATGCGGCCGAGGAAGCAGATCGACTGATGTGCAGTTACATTGGAACGGAGCACATCCTGCTGGGCCTGTTGCGGGAAGAGAAGTCGCTGGCTGCCGAAATCCTGTATGAAAACGGTCTCAGGCTCTCGCGTGTGCGCGAGGAGTTGGCTGGCTCAGGCCCCGAGCGAGTTGCACCTTCGAAGTCAAAAGACACGCTGATTCTGACCGAGTTCAGCCGCGATCTGACGGAAGCTGCCAGTAACGGAGTACTGGATCCGCTGGTGGGGCGAGATGCTGAGATAGAGCGCGTGGTTCAGATTCTTTGTCGGCGGACCAAGAATAATCCAGTACTCATCGGAGAACCCGGTGTGGGGAAGACGGCAATCGTGGAGGGTTTGGCCCAAAAGATCATCAAAGGAGAGGTTCCTTCCATGCTCACTGACAAGCGGGTGCTGGCCCTGGACATCTCACTGATCGTGGCTGGAACCAAATACCGTGGTCAGTTTGAGGAACGACTCAAGGCCATCATGAAGGAGTTGGTGGAGCATCCCAACTTCGTCGTCTTTGTTGATGAACTGCACACCCTGGTGGGGGCAGGTTCAGCAGAAGGTTCCCTGGACGCCGCCAACATTTTGAAGCCTGCTCTTTCGCGGGGTGAAATCCAGTGCGTTGGGGCCACCACACCCTATGAGTATCGACGTTCGATCGAAAAAGACCGTGCTCTGGCGCGGCGGTTTCAGGCCATTAAAGTGGCTCCTCCTTCGGAAGAAGAAACACTGGAGATCATCCACGGGATTAAGAGCCGCTACGAGTCGTTCCATCAGGTCGAATACACTGATGAGGCAGTTCACACGGCCGTATATCAGTCCAGTCGATATATCACGGATCGACACCTCCCCGACAAGGCCATCGATGTTCTGGATGAGGCCGGAGCTCGAGTGAAGCTCGACAACACGGTTATCCCGGAAGGTTTGACTGATCTTCAGAGGAAACTCAAAGTCATCGTCCGGAAGATGGACGACGCCATCTCAGCCAAAGAATTTGATCGAGCGGCTCAGCTAAAAGATCAGGAGTTGCTGGAGCGCGAGAACCTGCAGATCATTAAGGAACGCTGGAAGGTGGGCAATAACATAACTCCCCAGGTGAAAAAGGAGCATGTGGAACAAGTGGTCTCAAATTGGACGGGTATTCCCGTCACCTCTTTGCACGAGGAGGAAATGCAGAAGCTTCTTCGCCTGGAGGAGGACCTTCATGGGAGAATCGTGAGCCAGGAGCGAGCAATCTCGGCTCTTTCCAGAGCGATTCGTCGCAGCCGGGCGGGAATGAAGAATCCTAACCGACCGGTTGGATCTTTTCTATTCCTGGGACCTACCGGGGTTGGAAAAACAGAATTGGCCAAAGCGCTGGCGGATGTGCTGTTCGGCAGCGAAAAGGTCCTGATTCGCTTTGACATGTCCGAGTACATGGAGAAACATGCAGTGTCGAAGCTGATTGGGTCCCCCCCGGGCTACGTTGGACATGAGGAGGGGGGGCAGTTGACCGAGCAGGTCAAGCGGAATCCTTACTCCGTTCTGCTGCTCGATGAAATTGAAAAAGCTCACTATGACATCTTCAATATCCTGCTCCAGGTGTTTGAGGATGGTATGTTGACGGATTCACATGGAAATACTGTTGACTTCAAACACACCATTATCATTATGACTTCCAACATCGGAGCCCGCTATCTGGTGGATCGCTCTCAGGTGGGGTTTTCCACAGGAGTAGAGCAGGACCAGGAGAGAGCGGAAGAGCTTATCCTCAATGAGGTCAAGAAGCTCTTCAATCCCGAGTTTCTGAACCGGCTGGATGAAGTGATCCTGTTCGAGTCTTTAACAGAAAAGGATCTGAGTCAAATCGTGGACCTCCTTCTGAACCAGGTCAATCAGAACGTTGCGCCCAAGGAGATCCACATTCACCTGGAGGCAGAAGCCAAGGATTGGATCATCCGGAAAACCTGCCTTGATCGCGCCTATGGAGCGCGACCACTGCGCAGAGCCATTCAACGCTACATCGAAGATTCAGTTGCCGAGCTCATCATTCAAGGTAAGCTGAAAGAAAAACAGACTCTGACTATCTATCTCAAGGGTGATCTCCTCTACTATCGGCCCAAGGGCTCCCAGAGCGAGGGAGCGCCTCTTTCCTGCGGCTTGGCCTGAATTCCTGCGGTCGTGCATGGGACCTGAGGTGTAAAGGATGTCCTGGCACAACCTGTAAAGGATGTCATGGCACTGTACACCTGAGGTGCCTCCCACGCACGAATGCACGAACCCACGAACAGACCAGTTGCTCTTGAACTGGATTGCGCGATAAAATTAAGTAGCCATGACCCTCCCTGGAAACGATTATCGATTGATCCGTGTTTTTGCAATGGCTCTGTTGGCCCTCAGTTCGGTGTCCTCTGGGGCGCTTGCTCAGGTCAATCAACCCATCCAGTTGCTTGAGGGACTCCCCATCGAGGAGATTCGTCTTGTCGGCAATCGTCGGATTCCCGAAAGTACCATCCGCTACTACATCCAGAGTAGGGAGGAGATGATCTACGATGAGCAGCGGGCCCTGCTCGATTATGAAACTCTTCTCAACACCAACTTTTTCGACGACGCGAAAGTCAAGCGGATGGACGGAGAAACTGGTGTCATTCTCATTTTCGAGTTCGTAGAGAGACCGCTCATCCGATCCGTGGAGTATGAAGGGATGAAGTCCTTTAAGGAGTCCGACGTTTTGGAGAAGTTCCGAGACATGCGGGTCGGACTCTCCGTAGACTCTACCTTTGATCCGGCCAATCTGCCCAAGGCGCGCCGAGCCATCAAAGGGCTTCTCGATGAAAATGGCCGTCCTCTCGGTCGAGTGGAGGTGGAGACGGAGCACCTCACAGGCACCTCCGAGAAGATCGTTTTTAAAATTGACGAGGGCCCCAAGGTTCGCATCGGCAATATCGCTTTCGAGGGCAATACGGTCTTTTCCGACAGTGAACTGGGCAAGGCGCTGGAGTTGACCAAGCCACGAGGTCTGATGAGTCTTTTCAAAGGCCAGGACAAATTCATCAAGGAAAAAATCGAGTATGACCTCCAGCTGAATCTCATCGAGAGCTATCGTGAGATTGGTCACATCTTCGCCAGGGCTGGTGAGCCCGAGGTCCGGATCGTTGAAGCCCCCAGAGGTTGGCTCCTCGGCTTTCGGAAAACCAAGCAGCAATACTATCTCACCATTCCCATCGAAGAAGGAGAACAGTATCGCTGGAACAGTTTTGAGATCGAGGGCCTGGATAATTTTGATGCAGACTTGGTGAGAGCGACTTATGACATCGTTCCGGGAGAGGTGGTCAATTACGTGGCTCTCAGGGAGGCCAGCGATGAACTGAAGAAGGCCTACTCGACCAGCGGGTATCTGGATATGGTCGTGATTCCGAGTCTGGACGCCGATCAGGATAACAAGACTGTGGATGTGAGGATTCAGGTCGATGAGGGAAAGCAGTACCTCGTTAACCGAATTGACTTTGGGGGGAACACCAAAACCCGTGATAAGGTCCTGCGCCGCGAGTTTTTCCTGGAGGAACAGCAGCTCTTTAACGGAACCTCACTGGACTGGTCCATCTTGCGTCTCAATCAACTCGGATTCTTCGAACCGATTGAAGAACAGGACTACGAAGTGATCAAAAGACCCAGTGAGGGTGAAGTCGACATTCTGGTGACTGTGGAGGAGAAGAGCCAGCAATCGATTGGTATCAGTGGAGGAGTCAGTGGCATTAGTGGCAGTTTTTTCGGCATCAACTACCAGTCCAACAACTTCCGGGGCCTGGGACAGCGCATCGATGTTCAGATTACCACGGGTACCCGTACCTCAAACTACATGCTCTCCTTTACCGAACCCTATTTCCTGGATTCCAGGATTTCCCTGGGACTCTCAATCTTCAATCAGCGCTTTCGGTTCGATACCTTTACCGCCTTCGCCGGATTGGTCGCTGAGAATGACAATATTCAGCTCTTTACGCGCAATACCAGCGGTTTCACGTTAAGCGCAGGCTATCCGATATTCCGCTGGACGCGTCTGAACATGAGTTACTCCCTGCAGACCATCCGAATTGAAGATATCGATGAGAGTTTCAGTGACTTTGCCTTGAATCAACTGGTAGGATTCACTCCCGGCGGAAGTCCCGAAGATGCCAGAAAAGGGATTATCCGCAGTGAAATCACACCCAGCCTGGTTTACAACACGAAAAACCAGGTCTTTGGTGCGACCGAGGGAACCCAGATCAGAGTCAGTGCGCCCATTGCCGGAGGGGCCTTGGGAGGGACCTTCAATATCATCCGGCCGACCCTCGAATACCAGAAGTTTTTTCCCGACACTTTCCTCAGCGGCGGTCGGAACACTTTCGCCTTCCGGGCACAATTGTCCCACATCCTTCCCTATGGCAAGCTCCCCAGTGGGGATCCCATGGCGATACCTTTTTTCGAAAGAATCTTTTCAGGAGGAGAATTTACATTACGCGGCTTTGACCTCCGTTCCGTCAGCCCCTGGGCCATCACGCGGAGTCCCAGCCTGGATAGCAACGGGAACCCCATTGTCGACCCAGCCACGGGATTGCCCGCCATCACCGATAGTCCCATCCCGGTGGGAGGAGACAGCAGCATGATCCTGACCGCGGAGTACCGTGTTCCCCTGGTTGGACCCTTGCAGATGACGGGATTTGTTGACTTTGGAACTGCCACCATAGTGAGAAAAGATAACTTGCGCATCTTTGGACCCAATACCGAAGTGATTTTGCAAGAGCAAACCAACAACATCTGGCGGGCATCCACCGGTGTGGAAGTTCAGTTCCTGATGCCCGTGGTGAACCAGCCGTTCCGTCTGATTTTTGCCTATAATCCATTGATCATGGATACGAATATCATTTTTAGGGGGCAGCGATTTCCTCTCAGAGAGCCGCAGAGAAATGTTAAATTTACAGTTGGATACACCTTCTAGCCCAGCTTATGCATAAATTCTTTACTGCAGCGACGAAATCATCCGCCCTGCCGGCGTTGCGCTCGGTCGGCCTCCTCAACGTACTCAAGAGTACGTGTGCGGGGGCCTCTGTCGCGCGCCTTGTCAGGTCGGCGCTTTCGTCGCTTCGTGACAAGAACCTATGCATAAGCTGGGCTTGTCGGCCAGACAAGGAGAAGATAGAGTTATGAGAAAGTGGATAGCGGTGGCCTTGATTTGGCCGATGGCAGCTGGGGCTGTGGTGACGATAAGCCTGGCCCAAGGTTCCAAGATAGGTTTCGTCGACACCCTGGCGGTGCTCTATGCTACGGAAGAGGGAAAGAGAGAACTCGAAGGGTTGAATCAGTTTGCTTCAGAGAAGCAGCAGGAAGTCTCTCTCCTGAGTTCAGAGGTGCAGGCACTCCGGGAGCGGTATGTCTCCCAGCAGACCATTCTCAATCCAACGGCTCGCACGGAACTGCAACGGGATATTGGGGATAGGGAGCGCACTCTGCAGAGATTGCAGGAAGATGTCGAGGTGGAATACAACCAGCGCAGCGAAGCACTTTTGGCCAGGATGGGTGAAAAGATTCAGTCAGTGATTATCCAGTACTCTCAAGAAAATGGCTATTCTGTGATTTTCATGCGAAATGAAACACAGAGTTTCGTGGATGTCTCACTGGATATCACTCAAGACATAATACTCATT
>JAPUKI010000098.1 GCA_027295745.1 Acidobacteriota bacterium | reverse complement strand
GGCAAAGGGCGCTCTCAGGATCTTATGGCTAGCAGTGCGATGATCTCCAGAGTGCCCTTCAGCTTCCAACTCTCCAATGTCCAGATCGGAAAGTCCATAGCGGTGCAGCTTCTCGTGAATCTTGGCAAGCTCGGCTTGCTGCCTGTTGATGCTGGCCTGGGCCTTCTTGTATTCCGCTTCACGCAATTCCACTTCCTTCTGGGCGATGGCCTGGGCCTCGAGAAGCTCCTGACCTCGCTCCAAAAATTTTTGGGTCACCTCCAGCTGAGCCATTTCCTTCTGCAACTGAGCGAGGCCACTCAGATTTTCACCGATAAGTTCTCCCAGCTCGATGTTGTCGTAGTCCACCAACTCTTGTCCTTCCCGGACCCGATCTCCACGGCGAACGTAGACCTTCTCGACAATTCCGCGTGAAAGCGGGCGGATGTGTGCAAGCCGCGTTTCGTCAGCCGTTACTACACCGGTCGTTTCCAGATAGACTTGGAGGTCCATTTTCCTGCTCTCCTCAATCTGGATATGGGCAGTCTCGATCGACTCCGGAGTCAATTCCACGACATCCAGAGGAAGGTCGTGACGGTCTTCTTGGTGATCTTCAGACACAATCACCGTCTCCAGGTTGCAGGCTCCGACAAGCGGGAACAGGGCAAGAACCATCAGTTGCAATAAGCTCCTCTTGTGATTTTTTTGTCCCTTCATGGTTGAAGATCCTTTCCAATGGCAAGCTCCAGTTGCCCTCGGCTAATCTGAAAATCGTACAGTACCTGGTTGTAGAGCCGGCTGGTTTCACGATAGGTCCGTTCAGCATCCAGGAATTCACTGAGTGAGGCGCCCCCCAGCCGATAAGCGGATTCAGCAATGTCCCGGGACTGCTGGGCCTTCTCCAGATACTGCTCTTGTAACGCTTCCATACGCTTCCGGTTACCCGCTAACTCGTTGAGCGCAAATTGCACTTCCTGCAATGCTCGTACCTCCAGCAGGCGAACAAGCTGCTCCTGGCGCCGCCGCTGAGCTTGAGCACGGGCGATGCCACCCAGGTTCCGGTTGGAGACAAACAGGGGGATCTCAACACCCAAGATCGCACCGTTTCTACCAAAATCTCGGCGGTATCCTACAAAAGGGCTGAGGTTGGGCACCCCGTGCGCTTTCTCCAATTCAATCCCGACATCGGATTGAGCGAGCCGTGCCCTTTGAACGGCGATGTCTGCTCGCTCGCGCAACGCGGTATCTCGGAGTTCCTGCGCTGGCGGGGGAACAAACTGGGAATCAAATCGGTCAATCGCTTCAAACCGCTGATCAAAGTCGGTGCTTCCCAACAATCCCAGCAACTGATCCTGGGCATTCTCAAGACCCACTTCCGCAGCCACGACATCTTCCAAGAAACGATATTGTGCAGCTTCCACGCGGCGGAGTTCTCCCCCTGCGATCTCTCCTAATTCATATCGGATGCGGTTCAAACGGACCACCTCCACAAAGTGCTCCAGAATATCTCGCGCCAACCTGAGATCTTCTTGAGCCCGAATCACCTGGTAATAGGCTTTTTGAAGCTCGAAGGTAAGAACTCGAACCGTATTTTGCAGTTCCATCTCAGCGATCTTCACATCTGCCTCCTCAAAGGAGGTACGCTTTTGTCTCTTGCCGGACAACTCAATGTCCTGCTTCAAGATCAGAGAGAACTCCTGATTGTCGAAAAAGGAGCGATCGCTGGAGGCAAAGGAGAGTCCCTCGCTCCCAACTGATAAAATCGGGTTGGGACGCCTTTCGGCGTTCAGGACATCCCCTGTTTCAATGTCGACGTTAAATCTTTCGGCCCGTAGTGTCGGGTTGTAACTCATGAGAAGGCTTTTCGCCGCCGCTAAAGTCAGATTTTCTGGAACGCTTACCCTCGTCTGAGCCGGCACTCGGGTGAACGCCAGGCCCATCATGATGACGCTGGTAGCAAAGGTTCTGAAATGCATGGACTCCTCCAAATTTTCCGAGGATTTCGTTGATCGAGTAGGCTTTATAACCTGGTTCGATAACCGGAAATTCTGCAGACAACAGCTCAGTTACCCTGCAAAACCGGCCAACAGGGTCTACCCCAAGAAAGTCTCCTGAACGACCCGCCCGTAGAGATTAGATGGAGAAGTGTCGTGGAGGATGATAGAGGTGGGTTGAGTCAACGCTTCGGAAGAAGCCGTGGCTGCTCCGAAACCAGCTGAAAACCTGAACGGGCTTGAGCTGAAGTGATTCGGTAAGGGCCACGAATGTGGCATGGAGAGTACAGAAGTGCACATGAATGGATTCTGTGTCTGAAGTGGGGTCCTCCCTGTGGAACCCATCCTGTAGGATGCAGTCATCCTCAACGTGAGAGACAACCTTAGCGGTCGCAGAGGTCTCGGGGCTTGGACCACAAAAGAAACAGGCCAATTGATCAGCCGCAGGCGTCCACAGAAACACACCGCACAAGGTTAGGGAAAAAATCCTGTTGGTAATTCGCATCCTGATCACTCAGTGTGCAGATTGGTAACCCAGTATACAGAATCCAGGAAGCTAAGTACAAGCTGTGAAGGGACCCGCTTCGACCTTTAGTTTCAAAGCTTTGTCCAGGCCCAAAGATTCACTCGTTCCTATCCCTCCACATCGGGCCTATTTCCGAGAACCCTGTGCTCCGGTGACAGCGGTCACGTCAACCCGAAACGATATGGTTCACTCTTGATTTTTACAGTTCATGTTACTCTTTATTAGTTGTAATTGAAGTTCAGATAGCCTATCAAGTGTTTTTGATAGTCTATTGCACATATCGATAAGGAATCGAAGCGTGACCAACGCGGACACCCTCCTGGCACTGATTGGCCAGCATCCAGAGGGTCTGGACGACGACGAAATCTCTGAAAAGACAGGCATCAGGCCCAGGCAGCAAGTTTACTACATCTGTACCCGTCTGGCAGCCGAAGGGAGGATTCGGAGGGTTTCGGTTCAAACACCCG
>JAPUKI010000097.1 GCA_027295745.1 Acidobacteriota bacterium | reverse complement strand
CGAAATGTCTTCGCTGGAAATTTCTCTCAGGAGAGATGAAGTGGATTTGCTGGCAAACAGATTATTCGAGCTTCTCCGACCTGAGCTTCGTCGAATGCTGTCCCGGGTGGCCCAGGAGGTTGTGAAACGGGGCACAGTCTGATTTTGTTATAATCCCTTTTTTTCTCAGATCCCGTCGAAAAGGCCAGGATTTCAGTGTCTATGAGCCAGACCATCGCTAAAGCTTATGAGCCAGCTCGAGTGGAGACGAAGTGGTATCGATGGTGGCAAGAAAAGGGCTACTTTCAAGCCCATGCTGACTCGGAAAAGCCACACTATTCCATCGTCTTGCCACCACCCAACGTGACCGGCAAGCTTCACCTGGGCCATGCCCTGAACATCACCTTGCAGGACATCATTATCCGCTGGAAGCGCATGCACGGTTTTGATGTGCTTTGGCTGCCCGGGACTGATCACGCCGGGATTGCCACCCAAAACGTGGTGGAACGCCAGTTGGCCAAACAGGGCAAAAGACGAGTCGACCTGGGACGTGAGAAGTTCGAAAAGACGGTCTGGGAGTGGAAGGACACGGCTGAGAAAAATATCTTGGACCAGGCCCGACGGTTAGGTTGCTCCTGGGATTGGAGTCGCAAGCGGTTTACCTTGGATGAAGGGCTCGCCCGCGCCGTTCGAGAGGTGTTCGTTCGGCTCCACCGAGATGGCCTCATTTACCAAGGCGAATACCTGGTCAACTGGTGTCCCCGCTGTACCACGGCCATTTCCGATCTGGAAGTGGAATACGCGCCTCGGAAAGGTCAGCTCTGGCACATCCGCTATCCGATTCAGGGGAAGGAGGATTCTGTGGTAGTGGCCACCACGCGGCCCGAAACCATGCTGGGCGACACGGCGGTGGCGGTTCATCCTGAAGACGAAAGATTCACTCATTTACAGGGTCGGAGTGTTCTGTTGCCCTTAATGGATCGGGTGATACCCGTCATCACCGATACTTTTGTGGAGAGAGAGTTTGGGACCGGGGTGGTGAAGGTCACGCCCGGACATGATCCCAACGATTTTGAAGCTGGAAGACGTCACGGACTCCTCCTTCTCAAGGTAATTGGGGAGGATGGGAAGATGACCGAGGCAGCAGGAGCTTACGCGGGAATGGACCGTTTCGAAGCCCGAAGAAAAGTGGTCTCTGACCTGCAAGAGCAGGGCTTCCTCATGAAGATTGAAGACCACTCCTACAACATAGGTCTCTGCCAGCGTTGTGAAACGGTAGTCGAACCTCTGGTGTCGAAACAGTGGTTTGTCAAAGTTAAACCACTGGCAGAGGCAGCCATTCAGGCTGTGGAAGAGCAGCAGACCGTTTTTGTTCCGGAGAATTACCAACGGGTTTACTTTGAATGGATGCGCAACATTCACGATTGGTGTATCAGCCGACAGCTCTGGTGGGGGCATAGGATCCCGGCCTGGTATTGTGATGACTGTGGAGAAGTCACGGTAGAGCAGGTGGAGCCTTCCACCTGTTCCAACTGTCAAGGTGAGTCACTTAAACAGGACCCCGATGTCCTGGATACCTGGTTTAGCTCAGCGTTGTGGCCCTTTTCCACGTTAGGATGGCCGGATCAGACGAGAGATCTCGAGGTGTACTATCCCACCCAGACTCTGGTTACGGCTTCTGACATCATTTTCTTTTGGGTGGCCCGCATGATGATGATGGGGCTCCGCTTTATGAAGGCGGTGCCCTTCCGCACCGTCCATATTAACGGTCTTATCCGAGACGAGCATGGGAAAAAGATGTCAAAGTCTCGGGGCAATGTCATTGACCCGCTGCAGATCATGGATGAGTTCGGCACCGATGCCATGCGCTTTACGCTGGCCGTGCTGGCAGTACCGGGCACGGATGTCCCCTTTTCCATCAGTCGCATGACGGGCTACCGTGCATTCTGCAACAAGATTTGGAACGCGGTTCGGTTCCTGCTCTTGAACCTGGGGGATGAAAAGGTTGTCAGTGAGCAGGAAATGGATCAGCTGAGGCGCCAGGACCAGCTCGATTTGGGAGAGCGGTGGATCCTCAGTCGACTTCAGACGGTTGTCGCTGAAACCAATGAAAATTTGGAGAAATTCCGTTTTCACGAGGCCAGCAATGGTCTCTATCATTTCTTCTGGCACGAGGTCTGTGATTGGTTCATAGAACTGGCAAAGATCGGTTTTGCCGGCCAGGATTTGGAAAAAGGGAGAAAAACTGGCCGCTTCACAGCCTACATTTTGGAAAATTGTCTCCGCTTGCTGCACCCTTTTATTCCTTTCATAACCGAGGAACTGTGGCAGGAGCTTCCCCATTCAGGGGACTCATTGATGGTTGCCCCGTTCCCGGTGGCTCGCCAGGAGTGGATTGACAGAGCGGCTGAAGAGGAAATGGAGGGACTACAGGAATTGGTGACTGCCATACGGACGACCAGATCAGAGAACAACATCGATCCGCGCAAGAAGATCCCGCTGCAGTTGTTGTGCAAACAAGAGTATAGGAGTTTCCTGCGATCCCAGCTGCTCTTTATCGAGAATCTGGCCCAGCTCAAGGAGGTGGACTTTGTCTCCAAGCTGGAAACAGGAGGCCACCGGGTCCAGGGAGTTTCCCGAATGGCCGATTTCGTACTGGTCCTGGACCAGGTTATTGATATTGCAGCGGACCGCCAACGTTTGAGCCGGCAGATCGGTCGCTCTACAGCGAGCCTCCAACAGCTGCAGAAGAAGTTGCAAGATTCTCAATTTCTCAAGAAGGCCCCTCAGCGGGTGGTGGATGCTGCCCGCCGGCGTCACCAGGAAGCGGTCGAACAGGTGAAGAAACTACAAGCAAAACTGGATGGACTTTCTCAGCCTTGATCCACTCTTAAAACAAGCTCTTCAGGAAGACCTGGGTCGCGGCGATATCACGACCGAGGCCATTCTTGGGATGTCCGGACCCTCGAGAGGAGGTGCAATCCGGGCCCAGGCCGTCCTCCTGGCTAAGGAGAACTTCGTTCTGGCCGGATGGCCCATCTTCGTGCGTGTTTTTCAGCTCCTGGGAGAGGTGGAGGCCCAGACTCGTTTTGAGGAGGGTGCCCAGGTTGAACAGGAAAGTACAGTAGGCAAGTTGTCAGGCGCGGCTTCAGTACTGCTCAGGGGTGAACGCGTGGCAATGAACTTCTTACAGCGTATGAGCGGTGTGGCCACCCAGACTCGAAAATATGTCAAGCTGGTTGCCCACACCACCGCGAAGGTTTTGGATACACGCAAGACCACCCCTTTGTGGCGGAGCCTCGAAAAGTACGCGGTGAGAACAGGAGGGGGGTTCAATCACAGGCTTGGTTTGGATGATGGCATTCTGATTAAAGAAAATCACATTGCCATGGCCGGGGGAATTGGGGCGGCATTGGATGCCTGCCGGAGCCGAATGAATCACCTTCACAAAATCGAGATCGAGGTGAGGAATCTCGAAGAACTTTCCCAGGCCATCAATGCAGGAGCAGAAGTGTTGCTGTTGGACAATATGACTACGAAGCAAGTTCAAGAAGCCGTCAAAATTGCGAAGGGTCGCTGTGTGTTGGAGGTTTCCGGTGGTGTCAACGAAAGCAATATCGTTGAATATGCTGAGGCTGGAGTGGACCTTATCTCCCTGGGGATTTTGACGCACTCCTCCCCGTCGGTGGATTTAAGTGTCTCGCTCCATAAATACGATGATGTTTGCTGATGGGGCTTGCGAGGGGAGGTCAAGGAGAGAGGAGGAGGCGATGTCAGGGACATCGGTGACGACGAGAGACACAGAGATCGCCCGCAACCCCCATCAGCCCGAAGGGTGGCGGCGGGACGGCATCGATTTCTTTGTCGCTCCTCCTTCGCGATGCGCACTGGCATCGCGTCGTCGTCGCTTCGCGAACTCGACGCCGTCGCACTCGCCACTAACGTCACCGTATTTATGAAGCGAGGCACTAAGCAGTTATGGACATTTTCGCTTGCTACTGACAGGGAAGGGCGTATAAGATGGCAAAAAAAGAGAGGGAGTAGCGAATTCTGAGGCGATCTTTTCAACATATTCACAAGGAGGACAGTATGAGAAAGCATCTGAAAATTGGCACCATCCTCGTGTGTTGCCTGAGCGTACTGTTGGGGTTCCAGACCACCGACTTGTTTGCTCAGTTGGCTCCCGAGGTGGCCCAAATGGGCTACGCGGACACGATCTTTGTCAACGGCAGGGTGGTGAGCATGGACGATACCTCCAACTCCACCGGAGTGGGGAGTATCTATCAGGCCATTGCCGTCAAAGGGACCAAGATCATGAAGCTGGGGACCAGCGCCCAAGTCCGGACCGTGGCGGGACCCGACACCACGATTTATGATC
>JAPUKI010000096.1 GCA_027295745.1 Acidobacteriota bacterium | reverse complement strand
GAGGTCCAGAGCATTGAGCCTGGGATCGGCTCCGGCACCCTGGTAATATTGAATATCCTTGATGATTCTCATCTGGGGTGAAGGCATCGCGCGAACAGCCCTGGGCCCGCCTTCGGGCCAAACAGCATGAAAGCTTCTAATGAACGATCCATCCTGAACGTCCTTCACAAATCCAACCATGGCCGGACCCAGCAGATCCTCAACCTGAACGATGGGAGTGCCATTCAGATCTCTTATAGGGACTTGTTTCCCGATTGTGGAGAGCACGTTGTTATGGTTCCGTGCCGGGAGTTTCACCAAATGGGCTGGTCGGTTGTGGTTTAATAACAGGGTGTAGAAGGCCTTGGCCTGCTCATCAAATCCGAACAGGTCGTTGTTTACATAAGTAATTAAGAAGGGCGGCGTATCGGAGGAGGCATTCCTCACCTTCAGTGTTGGCGAAGCCTCCCCGAGGCTCTCACGGTCTTTTCCGAAGACCTGTTCCCTCATATCGGGCTCACTACCCACCTTATACACATTGACCAGATCGTACATACCGCTGATGGTGATGACCCCCTTAATCCTGCCCGGGGAGAGGCCCTCCTTTTTCAGATATTGCGGATCCAGAGCCAACAAAGACACCAGATGTCCCCCCCCTGCGGAATGTCCGGCAATGAAGATATTGTCGGGGTCGATGCCGTACTGGGTGGCATTCTGGTAGAGCCAGGCAAAAGCGCGCGCCACATCCTGAATTTGAGCAGGGTGGTTGAAGTTTGGATAGAGCCTGTAATTGATCGACGCCACGGCCATTTTGAGGGAGAGGAACAGGTCGATGAAAGGGACTAACCCCTCCTGAGATTTGTCTCCAGTACTCCAAGTGCCGCCGTGGACAAAGAAGATCAGAGGTAGGTTGGATTCGCCCTCGGGCAAATACAAGTCCAAGGTATGAAAGTCTGGATCAGCCTCGCGACCGGAAAAATACTGAATATCGCCCACAACACGTCTGATCACCTGAGGTGATGCTTCCAGTGCGGCAATGCTCAAAAGTGCCAGTATCATCCAAGTGACCGGTCTTATGTCAACAATCATTTTTTTTAGGCTCACGGTGGTCTCCTCCTTTCGGATTTGCCACTTTTAATAGAAGATCTCTAGGAAACTTATCCGCTCCAGGGTTCCGTGTCAACGGCACGGAATTGGATCATGCCGTGCAGGTGAGGACCATTTTTCAGGAGTGTGAGAAGTGCGGGCTAAAGGACGGCAACCTTCCGCTGCTACAAGGTTTTCCCTTCCAACTCCAGATAGGGGCGAATAGCCTCTGCAAGCTCTTGGAACTCGTCTGGCACAAGGGCCTGAAAGCCATCGGAGAGTGCTGTTTCGGGGCTGGGATGCACCTCCACCATGACTCCATCTGCTCCCGCGGCAATGGCTGCTTTACACATGGGCGCAATGAGTGATTTCACTCCGGTTCCGTGGGTGGGATCCACAATAATCGGTAGATGGGACCACTGTTGGATCAGGGCAACAGCCGACAGATCCAGAGTGTTACGCATGGAGTCCTCAAAACTGCGAATTCCCCGTTCACACAAAATGACAGAGGGATTACCGCTGCTTAAGATATATTCTGCGGACATCAGTGTTTCCTTTATAGTACACATCATGCCCCGTTTGAGGAGTATGGGGCATTTGACTTTTCCCAGCTTCTTGAGCAGGGCAAAGTTTTGCATATTGCGGGCCCCCACCTGCATCACATCAGCGTATTCCGCCACCAGTTCCACATTTTCCGGAGAGAGGATCTCCGTGACAATCGGGAGTCCCGTTTCCTGGCGAGCCTTGGCCAGGAGCTCTAAGCCTTCCTTCTCGAGTCCCTGAAAGCTATAGGGTGAGGTTCTCGGTTTAAAGGCTCCTCCCCGCAGCATGTTGGCCCCCGACTTTTTGACTGCCCGGGCAGCTTCAATGATCTGCTTTTCGCTCTCCACCGAGCAGGGGCCTGCAATCAAGGCGAAGCCGCCATTGCCTATTTGAACATTGCTGACCTCGATAACTGTCGGTTCACTGCGCATCTCTCGGGAGGCCAGCTTGAAGGGCTTGAGGATAGGGATGACGTTTTCCACTCCCTCGACGCTCACCAGTTGTTCCAGAAGAAGCTTGCCGCGTTCGTCTCCAATGGCCCCGATGACAGTGCGTTCGACTCCATGAATCGGATGAGGATCGTAGCCCAGGTCCTTGATCCGATCCATGACATGCTCAATTTCTTGGCGCGAAGCCCCGGCCTGCATCACGATGATCATGTTGAAATCTCCTTTGGGGAGTATAGCATGGGCGACGAGAGAGCTCTCATCGAGGAGTGGAGGAAAACCTGGGGTCTTTACTCTTCTCCAGGAGCAATGGATTTCTGGAAGGTGATGACCGTGTCAACGATGCCGATTTCGACTCGCCGATTCTTTGCTCGCGCCTTTTCGCTGCGTTCTGGCACCAGCGGTCTGGACTTGCCGAAGCCCTCGGTGGTGATGATCTCCGGGGCAATGCCGCTCTCAGCCAGGTAGTCTCGGACACTCTGGGCACGCCTTTTGGAGAGCTCCAGGTTGTATTCCTCAGAACCGATGTTGTCGGTGTGACCATACACGTAGATCCCATAATTCTTGGAGGTCAGCAAAATACCGACGATTTTACTCAGCAGTTCCCGATTCTCCGGTCTGAGAGTTGCCTGGTCGAACTCGAACTGCATGGAGTCACTTCCCAGAGTCATGACCAGTCCCAGAGCGGTTCTACGGGTTTCTCCAATCCGATTCAAAGCCGTCTGCAAGCGGTTCAGTTCATCTTCTCGCTCCCTGCGAATGCGCTCGGCTTCCTCTTGGGCAAGCCTTGCTTCCTGCTGGGCCAACCTGGCTTCTTCCCGGGCCAACCTGGCTTCTTCCTGGGCGACTTGTGTCTCTTCCTGAGCCAGCTCAGCCTCCTGTTGTGCTCTCTGGGCTTCCTCTCGAGCCTGCTCAGCTGTTTTCTTGGCTGCCGCTTGTTCCGCCTCTGCCTGAACCCTGCCGCGAGCTGCCTCCAGGGCCCTCTCTTCGGCCCGGGTTGCTTGTGTGCTGGAGGCTTCCGCTTTCTCGGCCACGACTTGGAGCTCCTTGATCGTTCCTTCCACTTGCTGGCTGAGACCGGCAACCTGCTGGTTGAGCTCTGTGAGACGGTTCAAAAAGAGGTATCCCATGATTCCCAGGACGGTTAGCCCACATACCATCAGCAGCAAATTACCCAAGAGAGAGAAACCTCTGGTTTTCTCTGAAGCGGGCTCTCTGGGTGATTCGGGGGCGTCACTGGAAGAGGGCATTACTCGTATTGTAGCGCACTTGCGGCCCACCGCGATGGTTTTGCCAGGCGGGCTCGTTGTGAAATTTATTGCCTTTAGCGATTGGAAAAATTAGGATCTACTGGAAGACTTCTTATATAAGGTAGAGAGAATGAAAAAGTTGCTTGTTCTTGGACTGTTCCTGACGGGTACCGCTGCTCAGACAGCCCATCCGCATCTGAATAAAACGATCACAACCACTCTCCACGGACCCGTCGAGGTGAGTGTTAGCTACCAAACTGCGTCGGCCCGTGAGATTGACCCCGAAGCCAGTCCGGTCGGCAGGTTCATAAACCCGTGGGCACCGATTCTTAGCCTGTCGGAAGACGTGAAGTCGGGAGCGACTCATATCCCCAGCGGGAGGTACACCATCGGTCTCATCAAGAACGGTCCAGGCGATTGGACCCTGGCTTTGCATCCGGGCCGGCTGCGTCAGAGAGAAGTTGCCGTGACGCCCAGACTCATTCCGCTGGATACCCTGTTCTCTGACTCCAATGGCAGCTCCGACCATCTGGTGATCGACTTCAGTCCAGGGACGGGTCGGTTCGAGGGAAAGGTGGTGCTCACCTTTCATCTTGGCACCCTCTTTCTGGCGGCAGAACTGCGGTAGTTCAAGGGGAGACCACAGCTATGAGAAGCAAACACCAAGAGAGTTTTCTCATCAAGAACTGTCTGAGGGCCTGGGCTGGACTCTTTTTGGGTTCGATGCTGATGGCCCAAGCTCCAGAGAGCTCGGGTCAGGAGCTTCGACTGGACCTGATTAAACTTCCGCCGGGCTTTCATATCAGCATTTACGCCCGGGGCGTCCCCGGTGCTCGCTCCCTGACGCTGGGCTCCAATGGCACCCTCTTTGTGGGCTCACGTGGGGAAGGTGCCGTGTATGCCGTTTTGGATCGAGACGGAGACCAGAAGGGGGAGGAGGTCCTGACCCTGGCCAGTGGACTGAACACTCCCAATGGAGTTGCTTTTCGGGAAGGGGATCTTTACGTAGCGGAAACCCACCGCGTGTGGCGTTACGATAACATTGAATCCCACCTTCGGAGTCCCTCCCAGCCTGTGCTGATCAAGGACAACTTGCCCAAGGATCGACGTCACAGTTGGAGGTTCATCGCCTTCGGACCCGACGGTTGGCTCTATATTCCGGTGGGCGCACCTTGCAACGCTTGTCGGCCTGAAGATGAACGCTATGCCTCTTTGCTGCGCATGCGGCCCGACGGAACCGGAATGGAGGTTTTTGCTCGCGGCATTCGAAATACTGTGGGCTTTGACTGGCATCCTGAAACCCGCGAGATTTGGTTTACCGATAACGGCCGCGACTGGTTAGGCGATGATGGCCCACCTGATGAGTTAAACCATGCGACACGGGCTGGACTCCACTTTGGTTTTCCTTACTGTCATGGAGGGGATCTCCCCGATCCCGAATTTGGCCAGCTGCGGAGCTGCGCGGAATTCACTCCTCCTGCCCGCAAACTGGGTCCCCACGTGGCCGCCATCGGCATGCGTTTTTACACTGGGAGCATGTTTCCAGAGGAGTACCGGAATCAGATCCTTATCGCCGAACACGGTTCCTGGAATCGAACCGAACCTTTAGGTTACCGCATCAGCCTGGTTCGCCTGGAGAAGGGTCAAGTGACGGGATACGAAGTTTTCGCAGAAGGATGGTTACAAGGCGGCCAGCCCTGGGGCCGACCCGTGGATGTGCTGATCATGCCCGATGGCGCTTTGCTGGTCTCGGACAACCAGGCCGGAGCCATTTACCGGATTTTCTACGAACCCTGACTCCAGGAGAGGCTGGACTCCTATCCCTTCGCTGCCTTCTCCTTAACCCACATGTCTCACACCAAGTCGTCCGAAGCGACGACCTGGTGAAGGTACAATAACGGTCTCCTGAGGATAATATAAGAGAGGCTGAAAACCGATGTTGATTGCATCGCTGCTGGCAGCAGTCATGCTGGCCTACGCCAACGGAGCCAATGACAATTTCAAAGGGGTAGCCACTCTTTTCGGAAGTCAGACCTCGGATTACCGGCGAGCGTTGAAGTGGGCATGCGGGACCACGCTGGCCGGGTCGCTGACTGCCGCCTGGGTTGCGGGGGAGCTTTTATACACATTTTCGGGCCGGGGCCTGGTTCCCGATGCCATTGCCGCTTCCCCCGCATTCTCAGCCTCAGTCGGACTGGGTGCGGCGGTCACAGTCCTGCTCGCCACTTATCTGGGGCTTCCTGTTTCAACGACACATGCCTTGACGGGAGCACTGGTGGGCGCTGGTTTGGTGCATGCAGCCAGAGAAGTTGCTTTCTCCCAGCTGGGCACTGCCTTCCTCGCCCCGCTGTTCATCAGTCCTGTGCTGGCAATGATCCTCTCGGCGGGAATCTATCGAATCTTCAGACAGCAGCACAGGGTGCGGGATGTCCTGGGCGTCCCGGGAGCCAAGCTACTGGACAAACTTCATTACCTGAGTGCAGGCACGGTTGGGTTTGCGCGGGGACTGAATGACACACCTAAAATCGCCGCTCTTTTGGTCACCAGCAGCACTCTATTACCAGTCACGCGCTATGGCTTGATAGCCGTGTTCATTGCCGTGGGAGGTTGGTTGTCAGCACGCCGAGTGGCGGAAACCCTGAGTCATAAAGTCACCTCCATGACTCCAGGTCAAGGTTTCTCAGCTAATCTGGTGACCTCACTGTTGGTCATTGTTGCCACTCGCCTGGGGATGCCAGTTTCGACGACCCACGTGAGTGTGGGTTCCTTGTTTGGAATTGGGCTCTTGTCAGGCCGTGCAAATAAACGCGTGATTGTCTCTATCGTGTCTTCCTGGGTGGTAACGTTGCCCCTGGCAGCAGCCATCGCGGGAATCCTTTGCTGGGCTCTCATGTCCTTCTCCATGACGTAAGGGGGCCATAATTTTGGAATAAAAACCTCTCCTTTTGACATTTCTATTAGTTGAAAGGAAGGTTTTATGAGCATGGCACAGGTTCGATGTGAGGAGCTCGTGAGTGTAGACCGTGTCTGGCACTTGAGACAAAGTGGCCTGTTGGATGGGCTGGCACTCTCTGATCTCAATGCTGTTCTGTCCTCTTGTAGAGACCGGATCTACACGAAGGGAGAAATTATTTTTGATCAAGGCGATCCTGCCGATTCACTATTTATCCTGAATCGTGGATGCGTCAGGATTTCAGTTGTCAGTCCCCAGAATCGGCAGAAGATATTGGGTCTCTATACGGCTGGTGTTCTTGGAGAAAATGTGCTGGGTCCCAACCAATTCTTTCATGCGCGGGCGACGGCACACGAGGAATCCTGGGTATCGATCATCTCCCGTGATCAATTTGCTATTCTGATTCAGCAACGGGTGCCCATTGCGATAAATTAT
>JAPUKI010000095.1 GCA_027295745.1 Acidobacteriota bacterium | reverse complement strand
CTTGCTAAGAAGCGCGTCCTGGTGGTTGAAGGCAGGCACCTGGACAAAAAGCACGTCCCCAAGACGACTTTTTTCGAGCTGTGTGACCAGTACTGGGAGCTGTGGGGCAAGCACAGGAGGATGTCTAGTCTCTCCTACATGGTTAAGGCTTGGAAGGCCTATTTTGGCAACGTCTCAACCAGGGACTTAACTCAGCAAAGGATGGAAAAGTTCTTGAAGCATCTAATGGAAGTTCGTGGCCTGGGACCAAGTGGACGAAACCGACACCTGACAATGTTGAAAGCCTTATTCAACAGAGGGGTCCAGTGGGGCCTAGTAAATCACAACCCTTGTACGTCTATTGGACGACTTAGAGAGCCAGGGCCAAGGACGCGCTTCTTGTACCAGGAGGAAGTTCACAAGCTTGTGTCTGGTGCAAGTGACAGCTTTCGTCCCATCCTCATCACTGCCCTTCACACTGGCATGCGAAAGGGGGAGATCATCAACCTGAAGTGGGCTGATGTGGATTTCAAAAACAGCATTATAACCGTGCAAATATCGAAAAGTGGCAAGAAGCGAATGCTCCCAATGGATGACACGCTTTGTGAAACATTGAGGGTGCTGCCGACAAGGTTTCAGAAAGGCTATCTGTTCCCCTCACCCGTCAACGAAGGACAGCCTTGTTACGACTTCAAGAGGCAGTTTAGTAATGCTGTGAAGAAAGCTGGCATCGACAACTTCAGGTTTCACGACCTCAGGCACACCTTCGCATCACACCTGGTTATGTCTGGAGTGGACATGATGACTGTGAAGGAACTACTGGGTCATGCCACCCTGACCATGACCATGAGGTATTCCCACCTGGCTCCTGACCATCGCATGAGAGCCATCAAAACCCTCGATTTTGCCTACCAAACTGACACAAAAACTGACACAGTGGACAACCAAGGGTCAGGCAAGTTTCGCTAACTGATTGATTCTACTGGTGGGCCTAGATGGATTCGAACCATCGACCTCACGCTTATCAGGCGTGCGCTCTAAACCGAGCTGAGCTATAGGCCCACAGTGTAAGCGGAGGTGAAGTATAGCTAAGGGTTTCCCTCAATTCAAGGCAGTTGGCCGGGTTGACAGAAGGGGTCAGATCCTGAAATAACTCTTGGCGCCGCTGTGCAAAGATGAGGAGCCAAATCTGAACTCTGGTCGAGGATACAACGTGAAGGCAAGGAATCGGATCGTGATTGGAGTGCCGGCTTTTCTCCTGCTGATCCAGTTCCTGGGGCCTGAGAAATCAAACCCTCCCATCGATCCACTGCGACCTGTTGAAGCGCATCTGAAGGTCACTTCTCAAGTCAGCGCCCTGTTCGAGCGCGCCTGCCAGAACTGCCATTCTCACAAGACCGAGTGGCCCTGGTACAGCAACGTGGCTCCCGTTTCCTGGATTGTCATCGACAATGTCAACCTTGGGCGCAGCCATATGAATTTTTCCGACTGGACAACCTATGATAGGGAAGAGGTCATCCGCTTGCTGACGGAGACGTGCGAGCTGGTCAAAACGGGTGAGATGCCCACTCGCCCCTACCAATGGATGCATGATGAGTCTCACCTGGATGAGGAGGATATCCGGGTCATTTGTGAGTGGGCGGAAGGGGAGAAGACGCGCCTCATGGAGGTGGAGTGAAATCGGCTAAGAGGTGAGCACCCGCCGTCCTTCCACACGGACCCTCTCTTCACACACCAGCTTGAGAGCTTCCGGGTAGATCTGGTGCTCGTGCTGCAAAATGCGCGCCGACAGCGTTTCCTCCGTGTCATCATCCAGAACCGGGACGGCATGCTGCAGGAGGATCGGACCGTGGTCCAGTTCTTGGTCCACAAAATGGACTGTACAGCCGCTGACTTTCACTCCCCACTCCAGTGCTTCCCTCTGGGCATGCAAGCCGGGAAAAGCGGGAAGCAGGGAAGGATGAATGTTGAGGATGCGAAGAGGGTACTGCTGGACGAACCAGGTACTCAAAAGTCGCATAAAACCTGCCAGACAGACGATGTCCACCTGGGCGGCCTGCATCTCCTTGACCACTTGACGGTCATAGGCTTCCCGCTCAATACCGGCTGATGGAATGCAGATGGCCTTGTAGTTGCGCTCCTCTGCATGCTTGAGACCAGGGGCATTGGGTTTGTTGGAGACAACCAGAGCGATACGAGCGGGAATATCACCGGCTTCCATGGCATCTGAGAGGGCTAGAAAGTTGGAGCCCCGGCCACTGAGCAAAATGCCGACCTGCTTCATTGGTACTGAACCTTGCCGGTACCCTCTGTAATCTCGCCGATCAGGTAGAAGCGCTCACTGCGGGCCGCCAGAAAATCCTGTACCCTTTGGGCCCGCTGTTTGGCGGCGACCAGAATCATCCCCAGCCCCATGTTGAAGGTTCGGTACATCTCTTCGGTCTCAACCTTTCCCCGCTCCCGAATGCAGCGGAAGATGGGTAGAACTTCCCAGGTTCCCCGCTCGATGCGAGCATCCAGATGGGCGGGTAGGACCCGAGGCAGATTCTCGGTTATTCCTCCTCCGGTGATGTGGGCCAGTGCGTGCAGGTCGTCGCTCTGAAGCAGCTCCTTGATCACCGGCAGGTAGTTGCGGTGGGGGACCAGCAGTTCCTCGCCCACCGTTTTGCCCAGCTCCTCCAGGTGGCTGTCAATCTTGAGTTTCTCCTGCTCGAAGAAGAGCTTTCTGACCAGTGAATAGCCATTGGTGTGAAGGCCCGAGGAGGGGAGCCCAATCAAAACATCCCCCTTTTGGACCTTACCGGAGTCGCGTATTTTAAATTCATCAGCCAAACCCACCATGAATCCCACCAGATCGTATTCCCCAACTTGATAGAAGTCTGGCAGCTCAGCAGTTTCCCCGCCCAGCAGGGCACAGTTTGATTGTGAACAGCCCTCAACCAGCCCCTGAACGATCTGCTCGACCACTTCAGGCTCCATGGTCCCGATTCCAATGTAGTCCAGGAAGAAGATGGGGAAGGCCCTTTGAACCAGAATGTCGTTGGTGCAGTGGGAGACGATATCAATCCCGACAGTGTTGTGGATGCCTGTCAAAAAGGCCAGCTTCAGCTTGGTTCCCACGCTGTCGGTCGTGGAGACCAGAACCGGCTTTTGGAAGTTTCTCAAATCGAGCCGGTATATCCCGGCAAAGGCCCCGATGTCGCTCATTACCGCCGAGTTGAAGGTGGAGCGGGCCAGTTGCTTGATGCGTTCTTTGGCCTGGTTGGCGCGATCGATGTCGACGCCGCTGTCACGGTAGGTAAGACCTGAGTCTTGACTCATGAGCTGGTAGTGGGTTCAGGCTCGAAGAGGCTCTTTTGAGGAGATTCCAGGGAGATGGAGATGGGGTATTGGACATCAAAGCAAGCGCTGCAGAAGTTTTGTTTATCAGAAACAGCCTCTTTCATACCTTCAAGAGAGAGGTAGTAGAGAGTGTCTGCACCGGTAAATTCAAGGATCTCTTCCACACTTTTATTGGCTCCAATCAGCTCCCCATGGGTGGGGGTGTCTATCCCGTAGTGGCAGGGAGAAATCGTGGGGGGAGAACTGATCCTTAAATGGACTTCCCGAGCGCCGGCGGATCGAACCAATTCAACAATCTTGCGACTCGTGGTCCCCCGGATAATGGAATCGTCGATGAGGATAACTCTTTTATTTTCAAGGAGTTCCTTGACGGGGTTGAGCTTGACTTTGACGCCGAAATGGCGGATGGCCTGTTTCGGTTCAATGAAGGTGCGGCCCACATAGTGGTTGCGAATCAAGCCCAGGTTGAATGGGATTCCGGATTCCTCCGAGTAACCCAGAGCGGCCGTCATACCAGAGTCGGGCACGGGTACTATCAGATCTGCTTCCACGGGAGCTTCTCGTGCCAGTCGTCGACCCATCTCGTAACGGCTTCGGTG
>JAPUKI010000094.1 GCA_027295745.1 Acidobacteriota bacterium | reverse complement strand
TCCTCAGGAAGGGCTCAGTGGCCACTTCAGGAACAAAGCCCCCTCCCTGTCTCACCATCGTCCAGCCCCATCCCAGGAGTTCAAGCTCGATTAAGGTCACCGCTAGAATATCTCCCGGTTCCGCACCCTCGACATAGACCGGACCGGTAAGGGGATGAACGAGAGAACCGTCCATGTTGGAGATATCCTCAACCGTCGAGGTGGGCGACATCTGTTGGTCGGAGGCCTCCTTTGTCAGCACCTCGATCACCGCGCCGGAAGGAACCCTGAGCAGGGGAGGAATGGTTCGGCTGAAGCGATTGTGGGTGTTCTCGCTGCTCAAAAAGTACTCCGCAGCAGGTCGGTCCGGTTGCTCTTCTTGCCTCTCTTGCGTGTCAGCAGTTGAGCAGCCCAGCAGCCAGACGGACCCTGCTGCCAAGGTAAAGGGCAAACGCCAAGCGGGAAAAAGAGAGTGGTTCATTGTCTCTTCTCGTATTCTCGAATTCGGTCTTCGTACTGGAGCGTCAAATCAATGTCATCCAGGCCATGCAGCAGGCAGTCCCGGCGAAAGGGATCCACCTCGAAGCGATACTCCACAGCTGAGTCCCCGGAAAGAGTCTGTGACTCCAGATCAACGGTCAGTTGGGCGCCGGGATTCGCTCGGACCCACTCGAAGAGTTC
Source organism: Acidobacteriota bacterium (assembly GCA_027295745.1). Lineage (GTDB taxonomy): Bacteria > Acidobacteriota > UBA6911 > RPQK01 > JADFOI01 > JADFOI01. Next base: position 12,362 of record JAPUKI010000094.1, on the reverse strand, counting down.
ATCAATCTGATCCTGAGAAAGCTTCAGCGGGAGCATACCGTTTTTAAAACAGTTGTTATAGAAGATATCCGCAAAGGAAGGAGCGAGAATCGAACGGAAGCCATAATCCAAAAGTGCCCAGGGAGCGTGCTCTCGAGAGGAACCACACCCGAAATTGTCACGGGTGAGAAGAATGGAAGCGCCCTTGAATCGGGGCTCATTCAATTCAAAATCAGGATTGGGAGAGCCATCTTCTTTCAATCTCCAATCGAAGAACAGAAACTGGCCGTAGCCCGTTTTTTCGATCCGCTTTAAGAACTGCTTCGGGATGATCTGGTCGGTGTCCACATCGACGCGGTTCAGCGTAGCGACCAGGCCCTTGATTTTAGTGAATGCCTCCATGACTTACCCAGAGATGTTAATCATTGTTCCATTGGCGAATATCTGCGAAGTGCCCTTCAATTGCCGCGGCGGCAGCCATAGCCGGGCTCACCAGATGCGTGCGTCCCCCGCGGCCCTGGCGTCCTTCAAAGTTGCGGTTGGAGGTGGAGGCACAGTGTTCACCCGGCTTCAGGATATCGGGATTCATTCCCAAGCACATGCTGCATCCTGACTCTCTCCAGTCAAACCCCGCTTTTTTGAAGATTTGGTCAAGACCCTCTTCCTCAGCCTGCCGCTTGACTTGCTGCGAACCGGGCACCACCATGGCTTGGAGTGAAGAAGCCACTTTTCTTCCCTTAACCATTTGGGCCGCTGTTCTCAGGTCTTCGATCCGGGCGTTGGTACAGGAGCCGATAAAAACTCGGTCCAGCTTGATCTCTGCGATAGGAGTTCCAGGCTGTAGCCCCATGTACTCCAGAGCGCGGCGCACTGCCTGGCGGGTCTTTTCGTCGGCAAAGGACTCAGGATCAGGTACTTCTCCCGTCACGTCCGAAACCATTCCCGGATTGGTTCCCCAGCTCACCTGGGGTGCAAGAGAAGAGATCTCCAGTTCGATCGTTTCATCAAAGGAGGCGCCCGGGTCTGTGGGGAGCAGGCTCCACTGCTCAACCGCCTCTTGAAACGCCTTCCCCTTGGGAGCATAAGGGCGTCCCTCTATATAGGCAAAGGTGGTCTCATCAGGTGAGATCATTCCAGCTCGCGCGCCCGCCTCAATGGACATATTGCACACGGTCATGCGCTCTTCCATGCTGAAGCGGCGAATGGTGTCTCCACTGTACTCAATCACATAACCGGTGCCCCCATCGGTCCCAATGGTCCGAATAATGTAGAGGATGACATCCTTGGCGGTGACACCGGGCTGGAGTTGGCCGTGCAGCCGAAGCTGAAGAGTTTTGGGTTTGGATTGCAGCAAGCACTGGGTCGCCAACACATGCTCAACTTCACTGGTACCCACCCCAAAGGCCAGCGTGCCAAAGGCCCCATGGGTCGAAGTGTGGCTGTCACCACAGACGACGGTCTTGCCCGGCTGCGTAATGCCCAACTCCGGTCCGATCACATGAACGATTCCTTGGTGGGGGCTCTGCAAGCCGAACAACTGGATTGCGAACTCCTCACAGTTTCTTTCCAACGTATCGATCTGAAGCTTGGAGAGGGCGTCTGTGATAGGAAGAGACCGGTCCCAGGTGGGAACATTGTGGTCCGCAGTCGCAAAGGTCAGCTCGGGCCGCCGCACCTTGCGTCCCGTCAGACGCAAGCCCTCAAAGGCCTGAGCTGAAGTGACCTCATGCACGAGGTGACAGTCGATGTAAAGAATAGCGGGTTGACCCGGCTCTTGGTGGACGACATGCCGGTCCCAGATTTTCTCAAACAGCGTTTTAGGCACTTTTAAAGCACTCACTAAACGTTACCGTATTTATGAAAGGGAGAACTAAGACCCGGTAGCCTTGTGTTTTATCTTCTTCTGTTCTTCTGAAACGACCTCCGATTCCCGTCCTACTTTCTGCTTATTCTCGTAAAGCGCCCGGTTGACAGCATTGAGATAAGCACGCGCACTGGCGTCGATAATATCCACACTGGCCGCTTTAGCAGTGTAATTTTGACCGCTGAAGGAAACATGGACGAAGACCTCTCCCAACGCGTCTTTGCCTCGGGTCACCGAATTGATGCTGTAATCCAGAAGGCGGCCAGGCATGCCGGTGATCTGATCAATGGCCTTGCAGGTGGCGTCCACGGGTCCGTCTCCGTGCGCGGATGAGACAAATGTTTCCTCCTGTCTCGCCAGCCTGACAACCGCAGAAGAGAGTTCCTGGTTCCCACCCTCCGCGTGAACGTAAGCGATCTTGTAGGTATCGGGGATGGTCTTGATCCCATCCTGAACGATGGCGATGAGGTCCTCGTCGTAAACCTCTTTTTTCTGGTCAGCCAGCTTGGTGAAGAAGAAGTAAGCCCGCTCAAGTTCCTCTTTCGTCAGCTGGTAACCCAGTTCCTCATACTTCTTGAGCAGTGCGTGCCGCCCGCTGTGTTTCCCCATGACCAGAGTGCTGCTGATGATTCCCACTGATTGGGGTGTCATGATCTCGTAGGTCAGAGCATTTTTCAGCATTCCGTCCTGGTGAATTCCTGCTTCGTGAGCAAAGGCATTCTTTCCAACAATGGCCTTGTTGGCTTGAACGAACGCGCCAGTGAGGTTTGAGACCAGCCGGCTGGAACGGTGGATCTCCTCGCTGACGATCTCCGTGTGGTAGGGGAGTAGATCCTTTCGCGTCCGCAGTGTCATGACGATCTCTTCGAGGGAGGCATTACCGGCACGCTCACCGATTCCGTTGACGGTACATTCAACCTGTCGGCATCCACTTTCGACACCGGACAGGGAGTTCGCCACGGCTAAACCTAAATCGTCGTGGCAGTGGCAGCTGAAAATCGCCTTGTCCCGATTGGAGATCTTGGAGATGAGCTCTTTCACAAAAGGTCCATATTCCTGGGGCACAGAATAGCCGACGGTGTCGGGAATGTTGATGGTTGTAGCCCCGTTTTCAATGGCCGCTTCGAACACTTCAGCCAGGTAATCAATGTCGCTGCGTGTGGCATCTTCGGCAGAGAATTCCACATCCGGGCACAGATCCCGAGCAATCTTGACTGCCTCGATGGACAGCTCCAGAACCTCCGAGCGTGACTTCCTGAGCTTGAATTCCAGGTGAATATCGGAAGTTGCAATAAAGGTGTGGATGCGTGGCTTGGAGGCATTCTTAACGGCTTCCCAGGCGCGTACAATGTCCGGCCTGTGGGCTCTGGCCAAAGCGGCGATAGTGGGCTGGCGCACCTCGGCAGCGGTGGCCTGAACGGCCTCGAAATCTCCATCAGAAGCAATAGGAAAACCAGCTTCGATAATATCCACATTCAGGCGCTCCAGCTGTCGCGCTATCTGGAGCTTCTCCTGGAGGTTCATGGAACATCCCGGGGACTGTTCTCCATCTCTCAAGGTAGTGTCAAAAATCAAAACTCTTTCCGACATAATCTCTCCTTAGTGGATTGGTAGAATCTGACCATGACTTTATCAAATTCAGCACTGGGCAATCAATGAAGGAAAGTTCGGGGACAGGCCCAAGAATTCTCCCCGAATTCGGGGCCTGTCCCCGAACTTTCAAAGCTTCTTGACCGGGCTGTGGGACACGAGAAAACCCAATGCGCTGACGCCTAACAGAGCACTCAATGTGAGGAGGGCCATGGAGGGTGAGAATCGGGAGGCCAGGGTGCCGGCCAATAAGCTGCCGAAGGGCATGCCGCCTCGAAAGGCCAGCATATAGATACTCGTCACGCGGCCGCGCACTTCCTCGCTGATGGCGAGTTGAATCATTGAGGTGATAGAGGTAAACAACATCAATAAGCACAGGCCGGCCAAAAACAGGGCAACATAACTGAGCAACAGGTTTCTCGACAGTGCAAAAGTGGCAATCATCAGAGCCATGCCTAACTGGAGTTTCAGGGTCAGCTTTCCGCGCGACTTGATGTCCTTCAGACTGGCAAACATGAGGGCGCCAAGGACAGAGCCGACTCCCGAGATGGTCATCATTCTGGCAAGGCCCGTGGAGCCTGTCTGAAAGATCTCCATTGCATACATGGGCAGCAGTGTCATCAAGGGAATTCCGCAGAAGGTGCTGATGAATCCCAACAGATTGAGCTGCCAAAGCCCTTCTCGGCTCCTGACAAACTCCAGTCCTTTCTTGAGTCCCTTCAGGACTGATTCATCCGTCTTTTGCGGCCTGAAGGTGGTCCGGATGAGAGAAAGGCTGATAATTACGGCTAAAAAGGAAAGCCCATTGAGTGCAAAGCAGAAAACGGGTCCTACCAGAGCCAGGGCTGCCCCTGCCAATAGGGGTCCGAAGACTCGAGCAAGGTTGAACTGTATGGAGTTCAAGGCGATGGCATTCGGCACATCCTTCTTGTTGACCAGAGTGGGAATCAGCGAGTGGTAGGCGGGACCTCCGAAAGCCTGTGCTGTGCCCACTACGAATACCAGCACCAAGAAATGCCAGATCCGGATCCAATCAAGGTAGATCAGCACGGTCAAAAGAAGGGCAGTTGTCATTTGCACGTACTGGGATCCCAACAGCAATTTGCGCCGGTCGATTCTGTCGGCAAGAACTCCTCCCACCAGAGAAAAGAGAATGATGGGGAGTTGTCCCAGAAACGCGGTGAGCCCCAGGTAGAAGCCGGAACCGGTCAGACTGAAAATAAGCCAGCCCTCTGCAACCTGCTGCATCCAGGTGCCGGTCGTGGAGGTAAAGGCCCCCAGCCACATCCAACGAAAATCGCGATAGCGAAAGGCCCGAAAGGTTCCAAAAAAAAAGGGCAGCACCCCGTGTTCTTCTGCCGCCTCATCCAGGGTGGTGTCAGACTGAGTGCTGCTTCGATCCGGTTCGCCCATTTGCCTGCTGTCGTGCATTCGTGCCTTCGTAAACCTATCTTGACAAGACGATCCCGGCTAGGGGTTGAAAAAGAATTGGATGACGTCGCCGTCTTGGATCTGATAATCCTTCCCTTCGGTTCGTACCAGACCCAGGCGATTCAATTGCTGAAAGCTGCCGTGCTGGTACAGGTCTGCAAATGAGGCGACGTGTGCCCGAATGAAGCCCTGCTCCATGTCCGAGTGGATCTTTCCGGCAGCCTGAGGCGCACGAGTCGACCTCTCCACTTCCCAGGCTCTGAGCTTTTCATTGGCGATGGTGTAGAAGGTCAGGAGTCCCAGGAGCTTGAACGCTTTCCTGACCAGTCTCTGAAGACCAGATTCCGTCATGTTCAGTTCCTTCATGAATTCAGCCCGCTCCTCCACCTCCAGCTGCTGGACTTCCCATTCTATCCGGGCCGACACGGTGACGACTCCTGTACCGGAAGGGTGCCGCAACATTGGGCTCTCCTTGAGCTGTTCCAGACAAGGCTGCTTCCCTCCCTGGGATTCACTCTCAGAAAGGTTGGCCACGTACAGAACGGGTTTTCCTGTTAACACGCCCAGTCCCTTCAATTCTCGTTGGTCTTCTCGGTCCAGATCGATTGTGGACAGGGGCATACCCTCGTCCAGTTTTTCTCGATAAAGCAGCCAGCGTTTCTTCTCCGTGGCATATTCTCGGGGATCGGTTTGCCAGATTCGCTGACGCTTTTCAATGGCGCGATTCAGCACTTCCAGGTCAGCCAGCAGCAACTCGGTCTCAACCACCTCCAGATCTCGCACCGGATCTACGCCTTCCAGAACATGAGCGACCTCATCTGCCTGGAAGCAGCGCACCACATGGGCCAGGACATCCACTTGACGGATATTCCCCAGGAACTGGTTCCCCAATCCCTCACCTTGGCTGGCACCTTCGACCAGTCCGGCGATGTCGATGAACTGGATAAAGCAAGGCGTACACTCTTCAGGCTCCAGGATTCCATTGAGTTCCTCCAGCCGCCCGTCGGGCACTGGAACCATGCCCGTGTTGCTGTCAATAGTGGTGAAGGGGTAATTGGAGACATTGGCTTCACCTGCTGTGAGCAAATTGAACAAAGTGGATTTTCCGACATTGGGCAGGCCGATGATTCCCACTGAAAGCATAGCAACTCACAACTGACCACCGGCGGCCGAAGGCCGTCGGAAATTCAAAATCCCAAACAAAGTCCAAATTCAAAGGGAGTGTTGCTCAAATGATTCAATGGCCCCATTCGCCGCACTGAGGCGGCTCCCACCTTCCAGTCCTTGCGGTGGGGAGAGTGTGGGAGCGGCCTCAGGCCGCGAAGACGTGTCAAAAATGATTTGAGCAACTCCCCCTCAAAATTCAAAATTCGGAGTCCGGCCCTTGGAACTTGAAATTTGAAACCTGAGAACGCGCGCGAAGCGAGTCAGTTCTCAGTCCGGGGGATGCTGAAGACGGTTCCGATCACCACCACCACCACGGCCCCCACCACGTTATAGTAAAGAAACGAAATATCGGTGTAGATGCTGACCAGAAACACAGAAAGCATTCCGCCCCAAAGCCCCCAGAATGCTCCCGTGCCATTAGCCCTCTTTACCAGGAAGGCCAGTAGAAAGACCCCCAGCAGGGAACCGTAAAAGTAGGATCCTATGCGGTTGACGGCCTCGATCAAGGAGCCCAGTTGGCCTGCATAAAGAGCCACTCCGGCGGCAAATATTCCCCACAACAGAGTCGTCCACCGGGAGGCAGCCAGATAATGTCGCTCAGACGCATCCCGTTTCCAGTAGCGTCGGTAAAAATCCACAATCGTAGCACTGGAGAGAGCCGTAAGCTCAGAATCCAGTGAAGACATGGCCGCCGCAAAAATGACGGCGATCATCAACCCCAACACACCAGCCGGTACGTACTTGATCAGATAGGAGGGAAAAACGTAATTCACATCATTGGAGGCCGCTCCTCGCACCTCCTTTACCAGCTCCTTTGATTCCCTTCGCAAGAGGGCTAGCTGCTGGTCATGCTCCTGGATTTGATCCTGCCAGGGACCCAGCTCCTCCCCACTGCGACGTGCTTGCAAGAGACCCAGTGTGGCGACCCTTCTGAGCTCGTGAGTCTGTTGGTGTTGGGAATTGAGGAGAGCGAATTCGTCTTGCAGATGGCTGTTCTCTACCAGGGCGGTCTCGACGGGATTGAAGATCAGAGGCGGGCGCTCAAAATGATAGAAAACAAAAAGTAAAACGCCGATAGAGAGTATTAAAAACTGCATCGGAACTTTCAGGAAGGCGATAAAGATCAAAGACAGCCGACTCTGCTTGAGAGACTTGGCGGTCAGATAGCGCTGGACTTGACTCTGATCGCATCCAAAGTAAGCCAGTGCCAGAAAAAAACCGCCAATGAGACCGGACCAGAGGGTGTACCTGTTGGTCAGATCCCAGGATAGGTCGATGCTTTTCCACATCTGCTGTATGCCTCCAATGTAGATCACATCTCCCATGCCTACCTCCGCAGGCAACTCGGCGAAGAGGACCAGCAGGGCAACCCCAATTCCAGCAAACATCATCAGCATCTGCACCACATCGGTCCAAATGACGGCCGTGATTCCTCCCACCATCGTGTAGAGAATGGTCACCACTCCCATGATCGCAATGGTGACGATTTCGTCCCAGCCCATCATGATAGAGAGCACCACCGCCGGTGCATACATCACGATCCCGGCCGCCATTCCCCGTGAGAGCAAAAACAGAAAGCTGGTGAATGAACGTGTCTTGGCGTCAAAGCGGTTTTCCAGATATTCGTAAGCGGTATAGACCTTGGCCCGATAGAAGATGGGCACGAACAACACACACAAAACGATCATTGCCAGAGGAAGAGGCAGGTAAACCTGGATGAACTCCATGCCATTGTCATAGGCTTGCCCGGTCGTTCCGATAAAGGTGATGGCGCTGGCCTGAGTAGCCATGACGGAGAGCCCGATTGCGCCCCAGGGGAGACGACGATTTGCAAGGAAGTAACCCTCTATGCCCACGTTCTTTCGACTTTGATAGATGGCGAAGGCAATCACGCCACCGAAGTAGAGGACAAACACAAACCAGTCCAGAGCAGTCATTGGGTGCTGTGATCAAGAACGATGGTTAGAAGATAAAGCAGTAAAATGAGGATTGTCGCATAGACTATCACCGTCAGATACAGCCAATTCCAACTTGGGAAAATGCCAACTCTTTCGTCTTTTTCTTCCATTGTGCGCCTTGGTCTAAGTGTCTCGTTCCGGTTGGGAGTATACCGGGAGACACTCACGGGTGGGAGGAAAAGAGGCGGTGATTGTTTCTTCCTTCTTGCTTCACGCAGTACATGGCCGTATCGGCATTCTTCATGAGAGTCTCTGATCTATCCCCGTCATCGGGATAGAGGCTGATGCCGATACTGGCCGAGGTGAAGAGCTCACGCCCCTCGATGCGGAAGGGTTTTTTTAAGGTCCCAATAAGTTTTACGGCAACCGTGATGGCATCTTCCGGATGGCTGATTTCCGGGAGCAATATGATGAACTCATCCCCACCAAGTCGTGCCACCACATCGCTGGCACGCAGACAACTCTTCAGCCATTTGGCCACGCCTTGCAACAAGCGGTCACCCACCGCGTGTCCCCAGGTATCATTGATGGTCTTGAAGTGATCCAGGTCAATGAACAGTACGGCAAGTCTTCTCTGGTTGCGCTGTGCCAGTTCCAGCGCCTGTTCCAAATGACTTTGGAACAGTCTGCGATTGGGCAGATTTGTCAAGCTGTCATAGTGGGCGTAGCGTGCCAGTTCCTCCTCCGCTTGCCTGCGCTTGCTGAGTTCGCGTTTCAGTGCCTCGTTGATTTCCGCCAGTTCAGCCACCCGGGCTCCCAGTTCAGCCATGTCCTGGCTCACTGTCGGCAGCTCAGTCAGTTGTTGCTCTGTTTCCTCTTCGGAGTTCGTGCGTTCGTGCTTTTGTGCGATCGTGCTTTCGTGCGGTCGTGAACTCATCCTTTCACTCACTCACCCTCTCTCTTTTTTCTCGGCGCGCGATGCGCGCTTGGGCTCATCGAACAGCGCTGATAAGCTTGTTCAGAATGTTGTTGCGTGTTGGATCGCTCTTGCGCAGATTCTCTATCTTACGGATCGAGTGAAGAACCGTAGTGTGGTGTTTCCCCCCGAACTCCTTGCCGATTTGGGGAAGTGAACTGTTCGTCAGTTTTCGGCACAAAAACATGGCTATTTGACGGGGCTCAGCCACCCGCCTCGAATTGTCTTTGGCTTTGAGATCAGAGACTTCCAAAGAGTAATGGTCGGCCACCACCTTCTGGATCCCATCTATGGAGATAAGACGAGAATTGTTTTCGGTGAGGTTCTTGAGCACCTCTTCGGCTAGGGGCAGGGTGATCTCTCTTCCGGTCAGTCTACCGTAGGCACCCAGCCGCACCAGGGCACCCTCCAGTTCTCGAACATTCGACTTCACATTGGTGGCGATGAAATAAGCCACGTCATCAGGCAGGTTGATGCTTTCAAATTCCGCCTTCTTTTGGAGAATGGCAATCTTAGTCTCCACATCCGGGGGTTGCATATCTGCAATTAAGCCCCATTCAAAACGACTGTGCAGCCGCTCCTCTACGGTTGGGATCTCTCGGGGTGGACAATCGCTGGTCATGACGATCTGCTTCTGGGAGTCATATAAGGCGTTAAAGGTATGAAAAAATTCCTCCTGGGTGCGCTCTTTGCCAGCCAGAAATTGAACGTCATCCATCAAAAGCACATCGATATTGCGATATTTCTCTCTGAACTGGATGGTTTTGTCGTAGCGGATGGCGTTGATCAACTCGTTCATGAACTGCTCAGAGGACATATAGAGGAGCCGTGCCTGGGGAGTTTGAGCCTTAATGCAATGCCCGATGGCGTGCATCAGGTGGGTCTTTCCCAATCCCACTCCCCCATAAATAAAGAATGGGTTATAGGCCTTGGCAGGCTGCTCCGACACGGCAACTGCCGCAGCGTGAGCAAACTGATTGCAAAATCCCACCACAAAGCGACTGAATGTGTACTTGCCATTGAGATGGCAAAGTGCGGCGTCCGGACAAGGCTCCCCCAGGGCTGCCGCCAGCCGTTCTTCACTCAAGCCCCTCTCACGCGAATCGTCGTAGGCGACGAAGGAAACCCGGAAGTGATCCAGTTTCAGTTCAGACAGAGACGCCTGAATGGCTTCGGAAAAGTTCTGGTTGAGCCAATATTGAAAATGTGTATTGGGGACGCGAACAAAGAGCCTCTTGTTCTCTGGATCTTGCTTTTGAAGAGAAGTCGGTTTGAACCATATATCAAAGTTTTGATAGGACACCCTCTTTTCAATCCGCGAAAGAACATTTTCCCATAGGTCCATGGCGTACCTTCGAGTTCGCAAGCAGGGTCTAATCCGCAAGTCAAAATCACTGAAATCCGCAGGCTCTAGTTGGGTTTCCTACCGATTTCCACAGTAATTCAACAGATGTGGAAAACCCTCTGGCTTCCCTTTGTGAGAGTGTGCCCGATAACCAGTACCCTACCATGAGCTCAAAAGCGATTTCAATGAATTTTTTCAAGAAAGTATCAGTGGAATAGTCGAGCAACCCCGTTTTGCCCTGCAAAGCATGTTTTGGTTGGATTTTGAGACCTCACTTCTCCAGAACCTGTTGAAGGATTGTGACAGTTTAGAGTAAGTTAGTTTCCTCAATGTACTTGCGGGGAGATCTCCATTGGGGAGGACAGAGACGGCGATTTCCCGCCGTCGGCCTTATGGTGTTTTTACCGTTTTGGCTGTTTGACTGGTCGCACCAACAGACAAAGATCTTTGACTTCTTGCGGGTCTTGGTTATAAGAAGAAGAACCAGTGGGGGGAAGATGAAGCCTCTTTTAAGAGTTGTTGCCTTTCTTGTGGTCACGGTTGTGCTGATGGCAACCTGTTCCAACCCGCCGGCGAGCTCATCGAAAACATCAGCGCAGAGTCCTTCCAAGACAACTTCTCCTCCTGGCCCGGACTCAATGGGTGTTCGGGAAGGGCAAGAGCGAGGAGGACAAGTCCTGGAAGGACGAGTCCTTTTTGAAGGCTCGAATATTCCCCGCTCTACCCGGGTGGAAAACACAACAGATCCACAGGATTGTGAAACGATTCAATCGCTCAGAAATATCATCATCTCCAGGGAGAATCGAGGCATCAAGAATGTTATTCTTGCCCTAAAGGGTGTGCCTTTGCCAAAGGACTACCGTCCCCAACCCTCCCCCCTCATCCTGGACAACCGCAACTGCCAGTTTGAACCTCATGTTGCGGTACTGACAACCGGGAGCAGCATTGAAGCCGTCAACCGTGACCCCATCTTTCATTCGGTCCACTTGTACGGATTTCTCAACGTAAACCTGGCCTTGGGTCCGAACCAAGCCAAGAGTGTTCAGACGGTAGAACGTCCAGGCTACGTCATCGTCAAATGCGACGTTCATGGTTGGATGCAGGCTTTTTTCAGGGTTGACAATCATCCCTTCCACTCCGTTAGCGCTGCAGACGGCAGCTTCCGGATCGAGAACATCCCGCCAGGCTCTTACATTCTGGAGGTTTGGCACGAATACTTTGGAGAAAAGGAACTCACGGTGAGTATAAGAGCTGATGCGCCCTCGCGTGTCACCATTGACTTTCGCGATCAATCACCCTGAACGGGAAAAAAGGAGGAGCAGAATGCCAGTGAATTTCTTTCGAGTGTTGGTCTTTCTCATCTTCGTCTCACCCTTCATGATTTCCTGTGGGGAGGGAACTGGAGGAGAGGCTGAGGAGGCGGCCGCTCAGCAGGCGCCACCGGCAGGTCCTCGCTCGCAGCCGGGGACAGAGATGGGGATCTATACTCCTGAACAGCACGAACTGTACAGTGGGCGTTTCACTATCAGTGCCGGCCGGATCTATCAAGTCGGCCGCTTGGATGATCCACCCGGTTGGGATCACGTAGATAACGAAGCCCAACGGGTAAGTCCAGTGGAAGGGGTGGTCGAGCTCGACGTTGATGAGATCCAGAACACCGGCACTTTCGTTGCTCGACTCCAAGTCCCGGAGGGAGATCTTGTCCTGGAAATGGATCGCTTTCACGAATTCAGTCCCTGCCAGGATGGAGGGGTGGCGGCCTACATTTTCGAGCACGGTGATTCAGGCTGTGGGGACTCCAATTGGCCCAAGTCGTTTCTCTATGTCGCAGGTTGGGGATACGGGCATGCCACCTTGAACGGGGAGGAGCTGTACCAGGATTATCAGATGCACTTTATGCTCACTCAGGGCATGCGTGATCGGGATACCTTAAAGGTGAGTTATCCACTTCTGAATAAGAGGAGTCCGGCTGGGGCGGTCGACCCGGCAGCCCAGCAGCTGGATTTCTTCATTCGGAGTCCCGATCTGGACGAGCAGAACAACCCCAACAGAAAGATTTTCGACCACTTCTTCGCCATGGAAGTGACCTGGAAGTAGGGGACAGTCCCTACT
>JAPUKI010000093.1 GCA_027295745.1 Acidobacteriota bacterium | reverse complement strand
CCATTCCGATTCCGGGGGAACTCCTTCAGGAAGCTCTATGGGGTCCTGCGCTGCTATGAATAAGGCCTGAGAACCGAAAACGATGAGAAAGAGGAAAAGAAAACGTTGATACACTCCCAGCTTCATTGATCCATCCTCCTGAAATGAAAAGAATCCTCACTGACAGTTTCGCACTTCGGTTTCGAGATTATACCTTCTCTACCGAGCAACCGCCAAGAGAGAAATGCTTAAGTCCGAATTATGCATAGGTTCTCGTCATGAAGCGGCGAAAGCGCCGGAAAACAGAGCCGTGGGCTTTAGCCCACGGGCCCGCAGGCTAAAGCCTGCGGCTCCGACTGGCGCCTGACCCGCTTGCGGGTCGCGCAACGCGGGCGGTGCAGCACACCGGATGATTTCGACGCTGCAGTAGAGAATTTATACATAATCAGGGCTTACCACCCCATATTACCATTTACCAGTCATTATGCTCTTCAAGCCTACCGTCCTTCGGTCACTCTACGGGACGAAGAAAGACCAATTGACTGTCTGCAATTCGAAGCCGGCGAAAGACGCTAAGGGTGTCGGGCAGGCAGTCCAGCTTGGTCTTCTTAAAGGCCTCTAATATAACCCACGTGCTTGGCTGCAGGAAAGCGAGGTCTCCCACTGTTTTCAGAAGTTTTTCATAGCGGCCGAAATTGCGAGGTGGGTCAAGAAATACGAAGTCTAGAGCGGGAGCTTCCAACTTTCTCAGGAGGACAAAGACATCCGAATGAGAAATCTCGAAACTTTCTTCCACTTGGCAAATCTCCAAATTCTTTCGCACCAAGCGGAGGGCTCGGGTACTCCTGTCATTGAAGATGAGGTGACGGGCACCTCGGCTGAGTGCTTCAATGCCCACTGCCCCTGACCCGGCGAAAAGATCCAGCCACACAGATCCTTTTACCGAACTGGCCACGATGTTAAACAAGGTTTCCCGCAAGCGATCAGTGCTGGGCCGGACATGTCTTGGAACAGCTGCCAGACGCCGCCCTCGATATTTACCAGCGATAATCCGCATAATCAGGTTTTTTGCTCTCTCCAGGACGGCATTCGGGGACAGTCCCAAGAAATCCTACGAACAATATCCCCGAACAAAAACTCTGGCAGTCCAGACTGGCAAGTACCGACAAATTTACCGGGATCCCGGATTGCCAGATCTCTTTCAGCAATCTGAAATCCGCCATTGGTCTGGCACATCATCTCGATTCTCTCATAGGTTGCGCGGGAGTGAGGTCCCTCCGCAAGAGCTCGGCCCGGGAGAACAGCTCAGCCCTCCTGGGTCCTACTCCTTTGACCTCCTGAACCGGTGATTGAAGGGTGACGGGCATCTGCTTCAAGTGGTGCGGTCGTTCAGTGAAAAAATCCCCTTATTTCACCTTTTGTTCACTAGCATAGGCTCACCTCCTCCGGTTGTCAACTGGGAGGATGAGTCTACCGCGGATAAAATGACGAATTATGCTATATTGCCAAGGTGAAGAGGTTTGGTCTGGTTCTCATTCTGCTGGGATCGTTTGCATGTGGAAAGAGTGTCGAAAGACAAATTCAAGATCAGATTCGTACCTTCGGCAATGCCTCGCTTGCCGACAAGCAAGTGGAGGTAAACAATGTGCGAGAAATGGGTGACCATGCCGTAGCAGAGGTTCGAATCACGACTGCTGTCAGGTTAATCAAGAAAGACGGCAAGTGGTTGATTGAGGAATTCCGCATCGGCGACCGCCGTTGGGAAAGAGTTGAACACATTCTGGCGGTGATCAACGAACAACGCACTGAAACGACTCTCCAGCAGATGAGTCTCATCAGGGAGGGGATTCGCCGCTACGCCAATCTCAATAACCAGGCCCCACAGGTTGAAAGTTTTGAAGAGCTGATGGATATTCTGTCGCCACAGTTCCAAAGCCGGATTGTGCGTATAGATTCCTGGTCCAACCCTTTTTTTTACCGGCCGATGGGAGTTAATGACTACGCTCTCAGTTCGGCAGGCCCGGATGGGCACCTGGGAACACCTGATGACCTAGTTGTCGGGATTCAGTGATCAGTCTAGGAGGTGCCCAAGTTTCTCTTTTTTGGTTCTTAAGTATGCTTGGGAGAGGCTGGAGGCTGTGACCACCAGAGGAATTCGTTCAACAACCTCGATTCCCTCACTGCTCACGCCTTGGATCTTATCCGGATTGTTTGACATCAGGCGGATGGCCTTAAGACCAAAGTATTTCAATATCTCGGCACAGAAACCGTAAGAGCGCTGATCCGCCGCAAAACCCAGCTGCAAGTTTGCTTCCACTGTGTCGACTCCACCATCCTGCAGTTCGTACGCGTACAGCTTATTCAGGAGCCCAATACCACGGCCTTCCTGCATTTGATAGATGAGAACTCCGCAGCCTGAAGCTTCAATCTTGGCAAGTGCCTGCTCCAACTGCTCACCACAATCGCATTTCAAAGAGTGCAGTGTGTCACCTGTGAAGCATTGAGAATGAATCCGAACCAGTGGAACCAGATCGCCATCCAGCTGCCCCTTGACCAATGCCACAGCCTCCTCACCATCCACTTCGTTTTCGAAGCCGAAGACCTCAAAGTGACCGAATCGCGTGGGTAATCGGGCATGGGGAATTTTGTCCAATCTTAGGCGAGCTTTCGTCATATGCTCGAAGTATAGCACGGGGTCAACGTCGAAGCCCTCTGAGCTCCCGCGTGCTTGTTCTCAGGAGCCTGCCTGTGTTAACTATTAATATGAAGGATATCCTTACCGAAAAGCGCCAGTATGTTCTTTGGCTTCAATGGCTGCTGGCTCTGGGCATTGCCTACCTCCTCTCATTCAACGAGCTTCCTGAGGGTTCCAGCCCTGTTGCGCTGGTGTTGCTTGTCATCGTAAATGCGGTCCTCAATGCTGGCCTCTTTTTTCTCCCCTTACAGTATTTTCAGAGTTCGAAAGTCGACTTCGCTCTGGCCTCCTTGAACATCCTGATGGTTGGTTTAGCCATTTATCTGACCGGTCAGTCCACCTCAGATTTCTATCTTTTCTTCTTCATCATCCTGCTGATGGCTGCAGCCGCTCAGGATTTAAAGACTTCTGTGGTGGGGGTTTTGATCAGCAGTGGCCTTTACGTCCTGGTGGTGTACCGATCAGGAGTTTTCTCCTTCACCGAGGGATTTTTACTGCGAATTCCTCTCCTGTTCATTGTCGGCCTATTCTTTGGCTATCTCGTCTACTTCCAGAACCGTGGGCGGGAAGAACAGCAAGAGAAGGCAGAGATTCCGTCGAGTCTCTTCGACTTCGGAGAAGTCCTGGTTCAAGCTGAAGATTTGGAGGTTCTGTATCCCAAGATCCCTCAACTGATCAACGACATCATGATGGCTGACGGTTGTGAATTAGCCCTTATCGAGGGACAGCGAATTACCCACCATAGCTGCCAGGGATTCACGCCTATGGAGTCCCCTGCCCTTGACATCAGCCAGAGTATCCACCAAGCCACCTATCAATCCAGTGAGATCTATACTTCTTCGGCCCTCAAGCAGGACCCCCAGTTTACCGAGAAAGAGGATGCTCACCTTTATCCCTACCAGAGCTATATGGGGAAGTCGTGGAAATCCGTGGGTCACCCTTCGGGGCTTCTTGCCGTTTATCGACATGAGAAGGAGGAATGGAGCTCGCATGACATCAAGAAATTCCAGTTTTTGACTGGCCAGATAATCTTGGCTCTTCAGCATATCCAGGTCTCGAAAGAGTTTGAAAGTGAGGCTCGTACTGACAAGCTTACCGGTCTAGCAAATGATCGCTATTTTTCCGAACGAATGGAGCAAGAGTTCGCTCGGGCCCGACGCCAGAATTCTCCACTTTCGCTCATACTCATGGATATGGACCATTTCAAAGCGATTAACGACAAGGGCGGACAGGCTGTGGGGGACAAAATCTTACGGTGTCTCGCCACTATGCTGGCAAACACCACTCGTCCCGCAGATCTAGCGGGACGCTGTGGAGGTGATGAATTCGGTGTTCTCCTTCCGGCAAGCGACATCGAAGGAGCAGGCGCCTTTTCACATAGGTTGATCGAAGAAGTCAACACTCTGGATTCTCACCAGATTCCCAAGTTCTCCATCAGTATTGGTTGCTCAACTTTTCCTCACAACAGCACCACCATTACGGAACTTTTCGCTCAGGCTGATGAGGCCCTTTACTTTGCCAAAGCGCAAGGCCGCGGCTCCAGCTGCCACTACTCCAACATTCCTCTCCCATCTTGAATCACGCTGGGCGGGCTAACCGCTACCCAAAACCAGGATAAGCATTACGGTTATCCCCAATCCGAAGAACAGCAACTGCAATAGGGAATCTCTCACTTCCTTCTCCTTGTGAAGCTGGGGAATGAGATCGGATCCGGCGATATAAATGAAGGTACCGGCTGAGAAGGGGATCAAGAAAACGGTCAGCTGATCAGCAAAGTTAATGAGGATGATCGTCAACAACGCTCCCCCCAGCGCTGTCAAAGCGGTGACAAAATTGAAGAAGAGAGCTTTTTTCCGGCTGAGGCCGCCATGAACCAGCACACCGAAATCACCCATTTCCTGGGGGATTTCATGGAATAAAATGGCAATGGTTGTGGCGACTCCCACACGAATATCGAGCGCATAGGCACTCGCAATGACTACTCCGTCGAGAAAATTGTGAACAGCGTCACCCAGGAGATTCATGTAGGCAAAAGCTTCCATCTCCCCATGTGCAGGCGAATGAATGTGCCGCCACTGAACGATCTTTTCCACCACAAAGGAACCGGCAATACCACACAAGATGTAAAGGGAAACCGCGATGGTAAATCCATTTCTCTCCACTGTTTCAGGAAGTAGGTGAATAAAGGCGTCTCCAAAGAGGCTTCCTGAGCTGAAACTGACCAGCAAAATAGTCACATAATTGAGAATTTTATCCTGGAGGAGGAGGAGAAGGATGCCCACAAGTGAGAACAGACTCACCAGAACCACACTTCCTATAGCGTAAAGAATTTCAGTGCCAGTCACAGCCTTCCATTCTACAATGGTTTAGTCGGTAGTATGCACAATCCCGGCTTAGGGTCCTTTGTCGTGATCGAATAAGAAGAAGTCCTCTGCACAAAAGCACGAACATAACATGGCAGGCAAACTCAGCGAAGTTCAAAAAGAGATTGTGGGGTGTCGTCTTTGCCCCCGCTTGGTAGAGTTTCGGGAGCGGGTGGCGCGGGAAAAGCGGCGCGCATTCCAGCATTGCAGTTACTGGGGGAATCCGGTTCCCTCGCTGGGAGTTCGGTATGCCCACTTGCTCATCCTGGGGTTGGCCCCGGGTGCCCATGGATCCAATCGCACGGGTCGAATGTTCACAGGGGACCGGAGTGGGGACTTTCTCTTTGAAACCCTTCACAGGTTCGGATTTTGTAGTCAACCATCCAGCCAACACCGAAAAGACGGGTTGCGCCTGTTGGACACCTATATTACGGCCGCCCTCCACTGTGTGCCCCCAGGCAACAGACCGGCGTCCGAGGAATTGGAAACTTGCCGAGACTACCTTAAACGAGAACTGCAGCTGTTGCACAGTGTCCGTGTGGTAGTGGTTCTGGGAAGGATCGCCTGGCGGGCTTACTTGCTCGCCCGGGAAGAGCTTGGATGGCCTGTGCCAAGACCTCGACCTCAGTTCGCTCACGGTAGAAGCCAACGATTGGATGATGAAACGACACTGATCAGTTCCTATCACCCCAGTCAACAGAACACCCAAACGGGACGATTGAGCAAAGAGATGTTTGATGAGGTTTTTGCAACGGCCCGGAAACTACTGCCGACCAGTCCTGTGGGGATCAGAGCACAATGATCGTATCTTCGTCTCGAATCAACCCTGACTGGACCACTCTGGCACAAATTCCGCTGCGTCCCACCAGGGCTCTCGTCATGCCCGGTTCCGTGATTGACTGAATATAACTGCACGGTGGTCGGGGCCTGTCGTATTCCAAAACAGCCTGCCCAACCTGAAACCGTTTACCACTCAAATTCTCTAACTGGATACCACGTGTGATCAAATTGCGTCGGTGCTCCCCATTGCCAACACGAACGCCGGCTGTCTTCTCGATCTCCTTGAGGTTCTCCAATGCAATCAGCGTCACTTGACATTCATCGACATCGGTCCAATAGCCCGTGCGCTTGCAGTAGCGATCACCTTGCAGCCCACAGTTGGCCAAAGCTTCGACCTGACTGACCCTTTGCATGTCTTCTCCGCCCTGGGGAACAATATAGATTCTTTCGACAATCCCTTGCATAGCATCGCCCTTTCCGAGTGAGGCAGTGCTGGCGTTGGTGATTTCGGACATCGGATTTCGTGCGGAATCCGGGGCTAGTCCAGCTGCAACAGGTCTTCCATGGGGCCGGGCTTAGAAGGAAGCTGCGCCGCTGGTTTACTTTTTGGGACAAATGCTTTGAGTTTTTGAGGCGCACGCCAGAAATCTGCCATGGAAGCGTGATGGACGCAGGAGATGGTGCAATTCGGGGCACACGGTTTTTGGGTGAGAAACTCACGGCGAATGTGTTCCCGTGTGTACTCTGTCAGGGGAATGCCAGGATAGCCTCTCTGCTGCGAGCAATAGTGCACGAGCCCCTCTTCGCACACGTATAAGTAACGGGCACCCGCTCGGCAGCGCCAGCCGTTGGAGTCTCCATTCACCAGCTTTTCCTGGAAGTAACGATTCACACGCGCATAGCTCTTCCTACCGAGATCCCTCACCTGGTAATAGATTTCCTTCTCCCGTTCACCCAGCGGTTTCAAAGTGCCGCCGCCGTCATGAATGAGGCCTACTGTACAAGTAAAGCCCAGCTCCACTGCCCGACGCCCGATGATGAGTGCATCTTCAGGGTTATTCACCTCTGACCCTAAGACTGAGTTGATGTTGACCTTGAAGTCTGCCAATTCAGCCAGGTAGCGAAGCTTCTTATCCAGCACCTTCAAGCTCTTCATGGAAATCTCATCGGGCTCGACGTTATCGATACTGATCTGCAAATGCTCCAAGCCAGCTTCGTTCAGAGCTCGGATACGCTTTCGAGAAAGCAAATAACCATTGGTAATCAGACCAGAAATCATGCCTCGCCGGCGGATCTCAGCGATGATACTCTCCAACTCGGGATGCATGAGAGGCTCGCCGCCACTAATGGTGATAATTGAGGTGCCCAGTTTGGCCAATCGACGAATTCGCCGAGCAATGAGCTCGGTAGCTACCGGCTCAGAGAAATCATCGTATTCATTACAATAGGCACAGGATAAATTGCATCGGCGCATGGGAATGAGATGCACCAACATCGGATGGCCCGTGGAGACTAAGGCCTTTGCAACCATCTTCCATTCGCGAATCGTGGTGCGAAATCGCTTCCACCTACGCATCGGAACACCTCAAGATCGACACCAGCCTATAGAGATTTTCCAAAATAGCACACGCACCAAGGATTCCACCACCCCTCCGAACTGACCCGCAGAGCATCATATCAACCTCCCCTGTCAGGGTCAACGGGGGGAACAGCTGACAACTGACAGCTGACAGCAAAGCGACTGAGCCGTTGCCTGGCACGCTAACGGCCGTGCTATACTTCGGCGCGAAATGTCCCATCCACAGAGTGGCCAGGCGGTAAGCCTAGGACTCATCCAGTTGAGCTGCGCAGAAGATCTCGAAGAGAACTTCACCAAGAGCGTTCAGCACATCCGCGCTGCGGCAAAACAGGGAGCTCAGGTCATTTGTTTGCAGGAACTTTTCCGCTCCCGATATTTTTGCCAAAGGGAGGAGATTGCCTGCTTCGATCTGGCCGAAGAGATCCCCGGACCCAGTACGGAGCGCCTGGGTGATCTGGCCAGAGAGCTGAAAGTGGTGATCATCGCCTCACTTTTCGAAAAGCGAGCTCCCGGCCTCTATCACAACAGTGCCGTCATCATCGACAGCAGTGGTAACCTGCTGGGAAAATATCGAAAAATGCACATACCCGACGATCCCTACTATCACGAAAAGTTTTACTTCACTCCGGGTGACCTCGGCTTTCAGAGCTTTTCAACGCCATCTGTTGAGCTGGGGGTTCTGGTTTGTTGGGACCAGTGGTTTCCCGAAGCGGCAAGACTCACCGCCTTGAAAGGAGCTCAGTTGATTTTGTATCCAACTGCCATTGGATGGTTGGAAGGCGAGTCGGAGGAAATGAACCAGGCTCAGTGTGCGGCGTGGGAAACGGTTCAACGGGGGCATGCCGTGGCCAATGGTGTCTTTCTCGCCGCCGTCAATCGGGTTGGCCAAGAGGGACCACTCACCTTTTGGGGACAGTCTTTTGTCTGTGATCCTTTTGGGCGTATCCTGGCCAAGGCTTCGGCCGAGCAAGAGGAAGTCCTGGTGGTGGAGTGCAACCTTGAGCAAATCGAAGAAACTCGTCGAAATTGGCCTTTTCTGAGAGATCGAAGAATCGAGACATACCAAGATCTCAGCGTCCGTTTTCTTGATGAATCCACAGCCCGTGAATAATTCCTGTCAGCAGGTTCCCACTTCCCTTGGCTATAGCATGCCCGCGGAATGGCATCCTCATGGATCGACCTGGTTGGTGTGGCCGAAAAACCCGACGACCTGGCCGGATCGACTTCCTGAGATTCAGGAAATCTACCTGGACATGCTGGCAGCCTTGGCGCCCAGGGAACGATGCAATGTATTGGTCGACGAGGTGGAAGTAGCGAATATCATTCGCCGCGGACTCAGTGAGAGACATGCCGCCAGCGAGTCGATTACTATTCATCCAATCAAGACCGTCGACTCCTGGATCCGCGACTACGGTCCGAATTTTCTCCTGCGTCAAACCAAGAAGAAGGTTGAGTTGGCATTTAACCACTGGAAATTCAACGCCTGGGGAAACAAGTATGAAGACCTCAAGAGTGAAGCTGGACTCCCTGCGCAACTTGAACCGATCCTGAAGATGCCGCGCTTCACTCCGGAACTCTTCCTGGAAGGAGGCTCGATCGATGTCAACGGAGAAGGTCTTTGTTTGACGACAGAACAATGTCTCTTAAATCGGAATCGTAATCCCTGCAAGTCAAAGTCTGAAGTTGAGCAGTATCTGAAGGACTATCTGGGGGTTCAGCAGATTCTCTGGCTGGGGAAAGGCATTGCCGGGGACGACACCGATGGACACGTGGACAACATCGCCCGATTTGTCAATCCCAGCACCATCGTCTTCTCCCTAGAAGAGGATCCTTCTGACGAGAACTATGAGCCGCTGCAAGAGAATTACCACCGATTACAAGCTGCTCGAGACCTCAATGGCTGTCCTCTCGAGATTATCCCTTTACCCATGCCAGGACGGCTACAAACAGGACATGGGCGGCTTCCAGCTAGCTACGCAAACTTCTACATTGCTAACGGCTTGGTGCTCCTGCCCACCTTTGGTCATGCCAACGATTCCCGAGCAACGGACATTCTTGAGAATCTCTTTCCCGACCGAAAAGTTATCGGAATAGACTCCAGGGCGTTGGTGGGGGGCCTTGGTACCCTCCACTGTCTGACTCAACAACAACCCGCCGAAACTCCCTTCGCTCGTAGAGAGAAAGCTAACACCTGACACCTGACACTAGTTCTTCCGTTCTTAACTGTCAGTTGTCAGCTGTCAGCGTTTAAGGCGCTTCGCTCGTAGAGAGAGAAAAGAGAGGGAACGTGCTAGAAAAAAAAGGGGGAGTTTACTCTGGATTTCGAATTTTCTCGATTTCCTGCTCCATTTCGCGATTCAGCCGCTGCTTGTCATCCACCAAATGCTGCTGGATCTTTTCCACCTCATCGAATTTACCGGACTCGACAACCTTCTTACTCTGAGTTTGCGTGCTGATCTCGGCTTCAGCAAGACGGGCTTTGTAGTTTTGCCGGATTTGGCGGATAGCTTGCTTCTGCTCTGTAGTCAACTTTTCTACAGCCAGATCCTCCCGACCTTCCATCTTCTCTAGAGCGACTTCCCAGGCCGATTTCAATTCGTCAGACATCTGCTCTCCTTCAGGATAGAAAAGTGGCACCGCTGGGGAAGTGATCGAGGAATACCCGGCGCCTCATCTTTCGTAGATCGTATCAGCAAAGGTATGCCCCGTGGGGATCATGGGGAGCACGTGTTCCTGATAGGGAATGACCACGTCCAGCACGTAGGGTCGATCAGAAGCAAGCATCTCATCGAGAGCATCAGAAACCTCTTCCCTGGCAGTGATGCGACGACCAGGAAGGTCAAATCCCTTCGCGATGGCCACAAAATCAGGATAAATCTTTTCACGATTGCGAGGATCGCCAATGAAGGTGTGAGCCCGATTGCTCGAATAGAATCGGTCCTCCCACTGCATGACCATGCCAAGATGCTGATTGTTCAGAATCAAGGCCTTCACCGGAATGTCTTCCACGCAGGCAGTGGCCAGTTCCTGAATGTTCATGAGAAAACTACCGTCTCCGTCGATGTCAATTACCTCCCAGTCTGGGCGTCCCAGCTTGGCACCCAAAGCAGCAGGAAAACCAAATCCCATGGCCCCTAATCCTGCCGAGGTCAACAAGGTACGGGGATACAGAAATTTAAAGTATTGGGCAGCCCACATTTGATGCTGTCCCACACCTGTAGTAATGATGACCTTTCCCTGGGTCTTTTCAGAAAGAAGCTCCAGAACGTACTGAGGCATGATCCGCTTTTTGTCATCCTGGTAGTGAAAAGGCTTTTGCCGCTTGACCTCCTCCAGTTCCTCCACCCACTTCGCATACTCCCCTGGGCCAAGATCCATCTTGTTCAACTGCTGCAGCAGGTAACGAACGTCACTGGTGACGGGGATGTGAGCGTGTTTGATCTTGTTGATCTCTGAGGCATCGATATCGACATGGACGATCGTCCCGTGTTTGGCGAATTCCGAAACCTTGCCCGTCACCCGATCGTCAAAGCGAACACCCAGAGCCAAGAGCAGATCCGCGTGATTGACAGCGTAATTGGCATAGACCGCTCCATGCATACCCAACATGTCAAAGCAGAGAGGATGATTAGAGGGGAAGGCTCCCAAACCCAAAACCGTCATTACGATCGGGATGCCGGTCTTTTCCACAAATTGGAGGAGTTCCTCTGACGCGTTGGAACAGATGGTGCCGTTTCCCGCGTAGATAACGGGCTTGTCAGCATCCCGAATGGCTTCGGCAATCTGCTCCAGTTCCCTCCTTCTTGCTTCGATGAAGGGACGATAATTCTTCATATGGATCTCAGAAGGCCACTCGGGCACCGTCTTGGACTGCTGTACATCCTTCGGGATATCGATTAACACCGGCCCTGGGCGACCCGTTGAAGCGATATAAAAGGCCTCTTTGATGATGTGAGGGATCTCCTCAACTCGCTGGACCAGATAATTGTGTTTGGTAATGGGACGGCTAATACCGACAACATCCGTCTCTTGAAATGCATCCTTACCAATCATAGCCTGAGGAACCTGGCCGGTGATGGCCACAATGGGGACAGAATCCATCTTGGCATCCGCAATCCCAGTGATTAAGTTGGTGGCGCCTGGTCCCGAAGTCGCCAATGCCACGCCTACCTTACCCGTGGCTTTGGCATAACCCTCGGCACCAAAAACAGCTCCCTGCTCGTGCCGGGGAAGGACCACTCGCAGCTTGTGCTTGGGATCAACCCGTGTCAGTGCCTGATGGATTTCCATGGAAGCTCCCCCGGGGTAACCAAAGATTACCTCCACACCCTCCCTGATTAAAGCTTCCACCACAATTTCCGAGCCCTTCAGCTCCTGACTATCCGTCACAATACTCGTCGTCATAGCACTTCACACTCCTCAAACACGCTGTGTTACTTGATCATTTTAGCTTTAGAGACAAGGAAGATCAATGGGTGTCAGCTGTCAGGTGTCAGCTGTCAGGTGTGTTAACCTTCCCCCATGATCAACTCCACGCCCGTCCCCTCCTCCCTGGCACTCCGGCGGGACGTTTTACTGGCCAACCTGAGCACACTAAATGTCGGCGGGATCGCGTCCTGGTTCACACAGGTGCACGACCTTCAGCAGTTGAAGGAAGCCCGAAATTGGGCAAACAAGCAGGGACTCCCCATTTTTTATCTCGGTGAAGGTAGCAATGTGCTTTTCTCCGATGAAGGTTTTCCCGGCCTTGTACTGCAGAATCGCATCACAGGAATGGAGCACTATGGAGAAGAAGTAGAACTCGGCGGCGGCGAGAATCTGGAAGAAGCAATTCGCCGGCTCAATCAGCTCAGTCTGTCCGGCATGGAACGCCTCTATGGAATCCCCGGAACAGTGGCAGGAGCTTTGGTGGGAAACGCGGGTGCCTACGGCCAGCAGATCGGTGATCTCGTGGTGGGAATAAGCATCTGGTCGAAAAATCGGGAACAAGTGCTCCCGGCCCTTGATTTGGAGTTTCGCTATCGCTCGAGCCTGTTTCAAAGGCGACGAGATTGGTTTATTTTGAGCTGCAGATTGCGTCTGAAAAAGAGCACTGAACCACTCCAGGAAATTTCCGAGGAGATTCTGTCAAGGCGTTTGCTGAAATACCCGGCGGAACTGAAGTGCGCGGGAAGTTTCTTTAAAAATATTTCCTTAGATGAAATTTCCAAAACGGCCCTGGAGAAGATCCCAGAGGATTTCATAATGTTCGGCAAGATACCGGCGGGCACGCTCCTGGAAGCCGTAGGGGCAAAGGGAGTCCGACGTGGAGATGCTCAGTTTGCAGACTATCATGGGAATCTTATTCTGAACCTGGGCCAAGCCACCAGCCTAGACATTTTGACACTGGCAAACGAGTACGCCGGACTCGTGTGGGAGCGTTTCAGGATCCGCCTGAAGCCTGAGATCCTCATCGCTGATCATGAAGACTGGCCGAATCTTCAGAACCTGAGGGGAGTTGATGAGTAAGAAATTTGTTATCTCTGGACGTCAAAAGCTCTCAGGTCAATATCACGTCCAGGGAAACAAGAACGCTGCTCTTCCCCTCATTTCAGCAGCTTTGCTATCGAAGTCCATCATTCATTTCCAGAACGTCCCTCGAATTGCGGATGTGAACAACCTCGTGCAGCTCGTCGAGTCACTGGAAGTAAGCTGTCAGTGGAAGGATGGGACCCTGTCTCTGGATACCAGGAATTTACAAGGTGGAGACCTGCCGGGCCCCCTAGTGGAACAGCTGCGCGGGGCCATCCTTTTGCTTGGATCACTGGCGCCTCTGCTGGGTTCCGTCTCCTGTCCGGTTCCGGGTGGGTGCCACATCGGCAGACGGTCCTTTGAGGTGCACTGGGACGTCTTCCGCTCTGCCGGCTTCTCAGTGACCGAGAATTCTCAGGGAATCGAACTGGAGAGAAGCCGTACTGTAGAAATGCCACAAGTGTATCTCAAGGAGAGCTCAGTCACGGCAACAGAGAATGCACTCATCCTGTTTTCTGGGTTGGGCCAGGGGATCATCCGAAATCCGGCACGTGAACCACATGTCCTGATTTTGGTGGACTTTCTCCGGAAACTCGGCTGCGAGATTGAATTGCACCCTCTTTGGTATCGTGTCCGGAGTGGAATCTCTGCCCAGGGACAGGAACTTGTCTTTCCGGTGCCGGCCGACTACTTAGATGCCGGGACTATCGCCATCGCCGCAGCCGTTACTGGCGGGGAGGTGCAGCTGCATGGAGTCACAAGGGAAGAACTCCTGCCTCTTTTGAATGTCTTCGAAGAGTTCGGTCTTCAATTTGAGGAAACGGGCAGCAAGGTGTTGCAGGTGAGGGGTATCGACCTAAAGAATCCT
The DNA here is from genome assembly GCA_027295745.1 of Acidobacteriota bacterium. Taxonomy (GTDB): domain Bacteria; phylum Acidobacteriota; class UBA6911; order RPQK01; family JADFOI01; genus JADFOI01. Next base: position 11,750 of record JAPUKI010000093.1, on the reverse strand, counting down.
TCCCGGGTGACGGCAGGCCTCTGGCCCTCTTTTCCGACCGACCTGGTGAGTCTGGCCATCGTCTTGGCCACTCAGGGCAAGGGGCTCTGCCTGATCCATGACTGGATGTACGAAGCCCGGATGTTCTTCATCGACAAGCTGATTCGAATGGGAGCCGACATTACCATGTGCGATCCCCATAGGGTGATGGTGGAAGGACCGACCCTGTTGCGGGGAGTCCATTTGGAGTCCCCTGACATCCGCGCCGGCATGGCCCTGGTTGTGGCGGGTCTCTGTGCCGACGGCGTCACAACCATCGAACACGCTGAAGTGATTCAGCGAGGATATGAAAGGGTGGCGGAGCGCCTTGGCTCCATTGGCGGCCAGATTTCGGAAGTAGAATAAGTGCCTCGTTTCGTAACATTTTGGCCTGCAGGCCAAAACCTGCGGGCTTCTTAAATCCGGGCTAGATCTCCCGTGGAAAAACCACGACTCCTCGCAGATGCTCCTTACCCCTGCTTTCAGAATAGAGCCCATGCCCGTGGATCAACTCATGCTGTAAGCGTCGCACATAAGGACTCTGTGGAGACAGTTCTGAGGGTGCACCATTGCGTTGAACTCTGATCACCGCATCTTCCGCCTCCTGTATCGCAAACCCAAAGTCAGGAGCAAACTCATCCTCAGGGTGTCGAACATTGCGAAAATAACCCCGTAGAAAATTCTTAATTTGGATCAGAGTGTTACTTTTGATGATATAGAACTCCACGCCGTCATGGAGAGCTTGTTGCAGCTTCTTGGGCTGACGCTTTCTTTGGGCTTTGAGACTTAAGATAACGTCAGCGGTCATCGGCTGATCTCCTACTCGTGCCGGCACACCTAATTCTCTGATCGCCTTTTCCAATCGAGTCCGGCTGACACCTGTCGGATAAATGCGTACTGTCTCCCCCTTTATTCGAAAACCAAACTCGCCTTGAGCTATAGCCTTGGCTCCCTGCTCCAGGTCTTGGGGAACGTCTCGGGAAACTTCTTGTATCTGAAACTTTCCATTGACGCCGCGAATGCGCACCTCAGGATGCAGCCGGGTTCCAGCCAGGAATCGGTCCACTACACCTGCACTGTCATGGTAAATCGCCAGGCGATCCCGATGCTGAATTTCCACCAGATTATCAAAGGTTGGTGGAGCCTTCCGTTCCAGCACCGTCTTTTGCGTCCCTCTTCTTCGAGCTTCTTCATCAGAGAGAGTCACCGCCTGGATCCCCCCAAGGAGATCGGAGAGAGTTGGATTCATGATCAGATTGTCTAGGGTGATACCATGAGCGGTGGCAATCAGCTGGACTCCGCGCTCGGCAATTGTTCTGGCTGCCAAGCATTCCTCGAGGGTCCCGATCTCGTCAATGAGGATCACCTCGGGCATATGATTCTCTACTGCCTCAATCATCACCCGATGCTGCAGTTCCGGCGACAAAACCTGCATTCGACGCGCCCTGCCAATGCCTGGATGAGGGACATCGCCATCACCTGCGATTTCGTTGGAGGTATCGACCACAACGACTCGTTTACCCAGGTCATCCGCCAAAACGCGGGCGGCCTCTCGAAGAAGTGTGGTCTTGCCAACGCCGGGCGGTCCCAAGAGCAGCAAGCTTTCTCCCGTCTCAATCACATCTCGTATGATATCCACCGTACCCGTGACCGCACGGCCCACTCGACAGGTCAGTCCGATAATCTCCTGGCGTCGATTCCGAAGGGCACTGATCCTATGCAAGGTGCGCTCAATTCCAGCACGGTTATCGGCTGTAAAGGCTCCTATCCGGCTGGTGACATAATCCAGGTCCTGGCGGGTTACTTCCAGATCGTCCAGGTAGACGACCCTATCGAAGAAGCGAGCCTCAGGTTGCCGGCCTAGGTCCTCTACAACCTCCACCAGTTCCTCTAGGTCGGGCTCTTTTTCAAGTGTCTCCCGGAGGTGGGGAGGCAACACTTCCAACAGCAGCGGCAGGTCATCGATAATCTCCTCACCCAACTTGCTCGTGGGTTTCTTCCTTGCTTTGACTCCCATCGCTTCCCTCTATCATACGGATTTGGTGTCCAGTCTGATACAGATAGAAGGATGGGGACGAATTTACTTGATCACTCGATCTCGACATCGACAACACAGAAAGAGTAAAGTCTTTGTCTATGCGAAAAACAATCTTCATCCTTATACTCTTTTGGCTGGCGCCTCTCCTTGCCCAATCCGGGGCGGAGAAGACAGTCCTGGACAGGGTCCAGCAAATGGTGGAAAGTCAAGGTACTGTCATCTTTTCTGAACTCTATAATGATGACCGCTTCAGTTCCGAGGAGAAGGCTTTCCTGGGCCGCCTGTACGAGATCTTTTTCCAGATTCCTGCCCTTCTGAAATCGGAATTCGAGAGCCTGGGGGAGATGCCGACTCGTCGCCACATCGCCTCCAGCTTTGGTATCAGTCCTGCATCCGTGGAACTGCTGCTGCTGGTGATGGAGTCAGATCCACGAGTCCCCCCCTTGTTTGAAAGAAATCCTGCCAGCCAGGAAATTCAATCACTCAAGCTCGACAATATTGAGGCATTCATCCAGAGCCGCGGGAGTGCGGTCAAGGTCACTCAGTGGGAAGGAGAACCTCTTCCGGCCTTTGAGCTGACAAGTTTCCAGGGTCAGAAGATTCAAGACAACGATTTTGCCGGAAGAAACGTACTGATTTATCTCTGGTTTACTGGTTGTCCCCCCTGTATCAGGATTGCCCCTATTCTGACTGACTTGGATCGTAAATATTCTGCTTCCAATTTCCAGGTCATCGGTTTCAATGCCGACCATGTCATTGGAGTGAATGCCACAGATCAGCAGAGGGAAGCCTATCTTCAAGAACATAACTTACATTTTGAAAACGTCCACCTCGATCAGGCCACTTGGGCAGCGTTTGGAAATGTGAACGTGTTTCCCACACTATTCTTCGTTGGTTCTGATGGCACCATTTTCCGTCACATGATCAACTATCAAGATCGGGAAACCCTGGAGAGCGCCATCGAAGAGCTGATTCAAACGGGGTGATTTCTGTTGACAGTCCCCCTATCTCTGGGCCTCTCCCGTCATGGGAACGAAGCGAACACTGGTGATAGAGGTCCTCGTGATTTGACCCTTGACCTTGGTCAGCAGGGTCAGAGTTTGAATGTCCCCGGCTGGTCCTACGGGCACCACCAGCCTCCCTCTTTCAGCAAGCTGGTCAATGAGGGGTTGAGGAATCTCTTCCGGGGCAGCGGTGATTAAAATAATGTCAAATGGCGATTTCTCGGGCCAACCCTGGTACCCATCTCCCTGGCGAACCTCCACCCCGTCGTAACCCAACTCTGAAAGCGCCTTGCCCGCCCTTTGTGCCAAGGCCGGGATGATTTCGATCGTGAACACTTCCCGAACCAGTTCACTCAGAACAGCCGCCTGGTATCCAGAACCCGTTCCCACTTCCAAAACCCGATCCTGGGGCTTGGGATCAACGATCTGAGTCATCAGCGCTACAATGTACGGCTGGGAAATAGTCTGCTCCGCACCAATAGGCACGGGGCTGTCGATGTAGGCATATTGCCGCACTTCGGGAGGCATGAACAGATGACGCGGAACTTTTCTCATCGCCTCCAAAACGAGCTCATTGGCAATACCCCGACCCTTCAGTTGGGACTCAACCATCTCTTCACGCTGCTGACTAGGCCCCGGTTCCGTAACTGGGCTCCCGTCCTGGGTACGGTAGCCACAGAAGGACAGCAGAAGAGAACAAAGAAGCACAAGAGAGAAAACAAGCATCAAACGGAGTGTAGTCCCTTCCATCAGAAACTTCCAGGCAGAGACAACTCCCTTAAAATAGGTTAAAATAGAAGGAGTTGTGCTTGCCCGCTTCCTGGTTCTCACTGTCAGCTTGGGAATTGTTTTCGGCCAGAGAGTAGAGGAGTATACCCAGCAAGCTTCCCAACTTGTCCTCCAACATAACTGGACAGAAGCGATTGAGGTGCTCGAAGCCGGGCTCGATCAGTATCCCGATCAATCTGAGTTCCTGCTCCAATTGGGAAATCTCCTGGTGCGCTCAGGACAGGTGGCTGAAGGCGAGAAGCTGCTTCAAAGAGCGCTGGAAAAGCAGCCTGAAGACTCAGAAGTGCTGCGCAGCGCCGGAGAAGCTGAATTGCATCAAGGTCGCTTTTCTGCCGCTATTGCCTTATTTCGAGAAGCTCTGCGCCACAGTTCAGAAAACGTGGAAGCACATCACCGGTTGGCTTTTTCATTGCTGGCTCAGGGCCAGGAACAAGCGGCCCTCGAACATGCACGCCAAGCTGTTGAACTCAACCCGCTGGATCCCAGAGTGCGTCGTCTTTATGCCCTGTTGTTGGAGACTCAGGGTGAAGGTGAAAGCGCCCAGGAACAGTTAAGATTCGCCTATCGACTGGCACCACGGGACCCTCAGCTGCTCTTTGAGTTAAGTGAGAGACGTCGGCTGGCGGGTCAGCTTTTCCAGGCCCTGGAATACATGGAGCTGGCCACCGAAGTGGATCCTGAGAACCCCCTCTATCACGACCGACTGTCTGACCTCTATGAGCAGCTGGGGCAGAAAGAAAGGGCAAGGGAAGAGGCAAAACGGGAACAGGATCTCCGCCTGGCCTTCCAGACCTACATCACAGCCATAGGTCTTGCCATGAGAGGACAGAAAACTGAGGCCATTCATATTTTAGAGCCAGTGGTCCAGACCCATCCAGAGTTTGTGACGGGCATGATGCTCTTAGCCGATCTCTATCAGAAGTTGGGCCAGGAGAGCCGGGCTTTCGAGCTTTATCTGCAGATTCTCGAGCGAGATCCCTTCCACTCCTCTGCCAGAGAGAATGGGGCCTGGATCCGAGTACAGCAGGGTTTCCTCGAGTCCGCTCTCCAGCTGTTGGAAGAATTCGGATTTCAAACGCCAAATTACACCTTGATTGCCGCCTATCAGCGGCTGATTCAAGAGGACTGGGCAGAAGCTCTCAGGTATTTCCGCCTGGTCGAGATCCAAAACCCTCTCCATCCAGGTCTGTTACAACTCATCAGCCACTGCCTGAATGCCCAGGGGCAGAGAGAGGCAGCACTACAGTACCTGGCCAAGGCCCGGACCCTTCGCCCCCACGATCCTGAGATTGAGCTTCAGATACGGGAGATCGAATTTCAGCACGCGCTCAGTCTCCTGTCTCAGAAGAACTGGAGAGCTGCTCTGGAAGCTTTCCAGAAGCTGATGAAAGAAGATGTTCAAGCCGAATACCTCCTGCGTATAGCTTACTCTCATCAGCAGCTCGGTGAGCTCAGCCAGGCAGCCCAGGAATATCGGGCAGGTTTAGAGAGTGACCCGACAGCCACCTGGGCACGAATCAACTTGGCTTCCTGCCTCTATCGCCTCGCTCAGTATCAGGAGGCCGCCATCCAGTGGGAACTGATCCTGACTCATTCGAAGACTTCGGAAGCCTATTACCAGCTGGGGCTTTCCTATTCTCACCTGGGTCGTTTTCCAGAAGCTGAGTACGCCTTCGGGAAAGCAGTGGAGTTGGGCGATGAACGCCCAGAAGTGCTGTACAACCTGGGCGTCAGCCGCCTTCGCGCTAAAAAGCTGGCTGAGGCCAGGCATCTGATTCGTCGGGCAGCGATTGCTGGCTATTCACCTGCCAGAGCACTCCTTCCCCAGCTGGGGAAGTGAGGGGACAGCCACTCATTCCCCATTGATACAGTCGATTAACTGTCTTAAGCGACCAAAATGACGGCGATTGAAGGAAAAGCTCAAGCGGGGGAGTTCCAGCAACTTTGGTTCATCCTCCTCTTCTGGAAAAGGTCCACAAGCTTCTATCGAACCCTCCAGGACAATATCCTGAAACTCCTCATTCAAGGTCTTGATGGATGCCTCTGATAAAGATCTCTTCAGCCGCAAGACCAGTGTTCGTGCGTGATCGACGTAACGAGAGGAATGGTAAACACGATAGAACCGAAGAATCTCCTGACAAGCTTCCTCCACATCGTCGGTGATGAAAAAGAGGGCTTCATCCTCGGGAGAAACATAGCCGCCGCCAATAAACTGGTTCTGAACAAGTTGATTCCAATCCTTCCAGTAAGTCCCTCCCGGGGCATCCAGCATCACAATCGGAGTCGGCTCACTCCTTCCAGTTTGAACGAGAGTGAGGGTTTCGAAACCTTCATCCTGAGTTCCGAGACCACCCGGCATGAAAACCACCGCCTTGGACTCTTTCACGAAGAAGAGCTTTCGAGTGAAGAAATATCGAAAGTTGATCAGCTTGTGGTCACCGGCAATCGTCTTATTGGGAGTCTGCTCGAAGGGAAGCAAGATATTCAGCCCGAAACTGTGTTTTCTTCCTGCTCCCAGATGTCCAGCCCCCATGATTCCCTCACCTGCTCCGGTAATGACCATGTATCCGGCTTCAACGATCTTGCGGCCGAATTCGACGGCCGTTTGAAACACCGGATCAGCAGGCAGAGAACGGGATGAACCAAAGATGGTCACCTTTGGGACATCCCGAAAAGGAGCGAAGACTGTGAAAGCGTAACGCAACTCCTTGATGGAACTCCTCAGAATTTTCAGATCCCCACGGCTGCAGTTCTCTCGAGCCAACTTCGCACCGGTGACGAAAATTTCCCGAATCAAGTCAAGATGAGGATAGGGCTTGAGCTCTTCAAGAATTTCATCAATCTTGCTGGAGAGTTCTCTATTGTCAACATCGTAGGAGGGAGAAAAGTCATCAGAATCGCCGCGTTTTCTCATGAATGTGTTTCCAGTACCTCCTATACTCCTATAATAAAAGCATGCCGGCCAATTTGACAGCCGCATATCTGCAGGCTGAACAGAAATTCAAAAGCGCATCCAGCTACCCGGAAAAGATTGAGTCACTTGAGGAAATGCTTCGTACCATCCCCAAGCATAAGGGAACCGAGAAGATGCAGGCGGACATCAAACGACGCCTGTCGCGTCTACGAAAAGAAGCCCAAAAGAAGAAACCGACAGCTTCTCAAAAACCCTTTCAATATGTCGAAAAAGAAGGCGCAGGACAAGTGGTCCTGTGCGGTCCGCCCAACAGTGGCAAATCACAACTCCTGGAAAACCTCACTCATGCTGAGCCAAAAGTGGCCAACTACCCCTACACCACCCAGAAAACCCTACCGGGAATGATGACCTACCAGGACATTCAAATTCAGCTTGTGGACACTCCTCCTCTGGACCCGGAAACCTTGGAGCCGTGGCAGTTGGCCATGATCAAGCAGGCTGATGCAGTGCTGCTGCTTTTCGACGTGAACGATCCCAATCTCTTGATGCAGACGGAGTTCGTCCTGACCGCATTCAAGGATCGGGAAATATTTCTCACCGGCAGACAAGGCTCTCCCGTGATAGTTCTCGGGAACAAAGTCGATGGCCCGCAGGGGAAAGAGAATTTTTCGGCCTGGCAGGAGCTGTATCAGGAGAAATTTCAAGCAGAGCCGTTCTCTGCTCTTTCCGATGAGTATCTCAGTAAGATCCCAGAGCGTTTGTTCCGTTTCCTGGACATCGTCCGTGTCTATACGAAGGCCCCCGGGAAAAAGCCCCTGCAAAATTCTACTCCTTATGTGCTGAAACGAGGCAGCACCCTCCTTGATGTGGCAGCTGCCGTGCACAAAGACGTGGCCAGTAATTTCAAGTTCGCTCGAGTCTGGGGCAAGGCAAGCTTCGACGGTCAAATGGCGGAACGAAGTTATCTCCTGGAAGATGGGGATCTGGTGGAAATTCATCAGTGAGTTTGTGCTGTCGTGCGCTCGTGCTGTCGAAGGGCCTGGTGCTCAAATCTTTCCCACCCCATTTTCGCGCACAGCTGAGAGTGTCTCAAAACCCCACTCGATTTTGATTAAGGCCCGTAGGGGCGCACAGATGTGCGCCCACAAACCCTGCTGTATCAATTGCTTATTGGGCGCACGGCGGTGCGCCCCTACCTGCCTAAGTCAAGGTCAAGCTGACTTTAGCGACACCCTCTAAAGCCTGCGGCTCTGATGGAGCTAGCCAGGACGAAATCACAACCTTAGAAAAGCACGACCGCGCGAATTCGGCACCTGAGGTGCCTTGGCACAAGTGCCTCCCACGCACGCACGCGAAGCGAGCCATTGACTGGCTCCAGCCCCCCAGACTAAAGTGGTCAGCCCATGCGTCTTTTCAGTGTACTCACGGTGGCCATCACTCTTCCTGCGCTTTACATGCGCTGGTATCACATCCAGCTCGATCCTCGCCTGGATTCGATCCTTTTCGGACTGGGGATTTTGGGATCGGCATTTTTACTGTCGTGGGCGGCGGAAGTGGCTCAGATGGACATCTCTCGCGGCCTGGCACTGGCCATCCTGGCCTTGATAGCCATTCTTCCCGAGTACGCCGTGGACCTGTATTTCGCGTGGGTTGCCGCTCACGATCCTCAATATGCTCAGTACGCCACCGCCAACATGACGGGCGCCAATCGCTTGCTGGTGGGAGGAGGGTGGCCATTCATTGTGCTCCTCTTTTGTTGGAAATTCCGGCGGAAAGCCATTCAGCTGGATCGGAACAATCGTGTGGAGATCTCCTATCTCGCGCTGGCTACCATCTACGCTTTCATCATCCCTTTCAAACACCAGCTCACCCTCATCGATTGCTTCTTTCTGGTGGGACTGTTTGGAGCTTATGTCTGGCGCACTGCCAAAATGGAGGTTCACGAGCCGGAACTGGTAGGGCCCGCGCGACTCATTGGACAGTTGCCGAAAGGCCAACGCCGGCTGGTTACGGTGATGCTTTTCAGCTTTTCCGGAATGACCATTTTCGCCAGCGCGGCACCTTTTGCAGAAGCACTGATCTCTTCAGGCACGCTGCTGGGAATTGATGAATACTTTTTAGTGCAGTGGCTGGCACCCCTTGCTTCCGAGGCGCCGGAGTTCATTATCGCAGCCATATGGACTCTGCGGGGACAGGCCCAGGCTGCCATCGGAGCACTGATTTCGTCCAAAGTGAATCAGTGGACACTCCTGGTTGGAACGATCCCCCTGGTCTACAGCATCAGTCTGGGATCTGTTGGCCAGATGCCTCTGGATGTGCGCCAGGATCAGGAGATTCTGCTGACGGCAGCCCAATCGATCTTTGCTGTGGTGGTGCTCATGAACCTGAAACTGAGTCTCTGGGAAGCGGGTGTGTTGTTCCTTCTTTTTGTGGTACAGCTCATTTCTCCGGAGATCCGCTTCGAAGTTTCCATCCTCTACATCGTCCTGACAGTGATACTGCTGTTCAGACGGACCCACGATGTACTGCCGCTCATCCGAGAAGGTCTTCTCTTTCCGAGTAAAAGCAAGCGATAAATCCGAAGTGCGAATCAGCCGATGCTGGAGAGAAGTTCCTCTGGGGTGGCCGCGGCCGTTCCCAATTTTCCAACTACCACACCGGCCGCATGGTTGGCCAGAGTGGCCGCCTCGCCCATCGATGCACCTGCCGCCACAGCTAGCGTCAGCGAGGCGATTACCGTGTCCCCGGCTCCAGTGACATCAAACACCTCGCGAGCAACTGTGGGGATATGTGAGTGCTCCTTACCCTCAAAGAGTGTCATTCCCTTTTCCCCACGAGTGATCAGAAGATACTCCGAAGCGGTCAATTCTAGAAGCTTCTGGCCCGCCTGGATGAAAGAAGCTTGATCCACAATCTCCACCCCCGACGCCCGTTCTGCCTCCTTCTTGTTGGGGGTAATGAGGGAGGCTCCACGGTAAACCGAAAAGTCACCTGCCTTCGGGTCCACGGCAACAAACTTCTTCGCTTCTCGACAGTCCCGGATCAAATCCAGGACCAGATCCGGCAACAACACGCCTTTTGCGTAATCTGAGAGAATGATTCCCTTGGCCTGGTCGAGAAAGGTCTGGTACGCCCCTCTCATTTTACCCAAGACTCCTTGGGAAAGGGGTTCCTTGCACTCGCGGTCAGTCCGACAGACCTGCTGGTGGTGTGCAAGAATCCGAGTTTTTATGGTGGTCGTCCGGTCACTGGCTCGAACAACGCCTTCGCTGCTGATCTCCTGCCGATGAAGCTCCTCCACAAGCCTGTCCCCGGCTTCATCACAACCCACAACACCGACGAGAAGTGGCCGCCCTTTCAGGACGGCAAGATTACACGCAACATTGGCGGCACCGCCAAGATGAACACTTTCCCTTTCCACCTCCACCACCGGCACCGGTGCCTCTGGTGAGATACGCTCGACTCGGCCCCACACAAACCGGTCGAGCATAAGATCTCCCACTACCAGAATGGGTTGATCTGGAAAGCTCTGAATAATCTTCTGGAGCTGTTGCTGATCGCTGGTACTCATAACATCGACTGAACTGCCTCCAAGACAGGTTCAACTGGAATAGAACGGATACAGCGGGGCTCATCGTAGTGAAGACAGAAATAGCCGGGACAGGGCATACAGGGAAGATCCGACTTGATCAATTGATGCTCAGTGTTCCAGGGATACCATACCTTAAAATCAGAAGATCCAAAGATCACAACGATTTTCTTCCCCTGTGCCGCAACCATATGAGTGGAACCCGTATCATTGCCCACATAAAGACTGCACAGTGAAGTTAGGGCCGAGAACTTTCGAAGGGGCAGTGGCTCAATGAAGCGAACCCGCGAAGAACAGTGTTCTCTGATCTCTTTAAGCACTTGGCCTTCTCCCGGGCCTGCTGTAATCACCACCTCCTGACCTGATTCAATCAGCCGGGTGGCCAGCGAGGCAAACTTCTGGGCGTCCCACTGCTTGGTGTCAAAAGCTGCGGCAGGATGAATCAAGATAAATTCACCACTGACTCCCTGGCCAGCGAGCAGATCTTTAATCGACTCAAGACCTTCGGCATCAACGGGAATCTCCGGAGGCGGGATCGGTTCGACAGGAAATCCTAAGTGTTTCAAAATCGAGAGCTGGTGCTCAACCGTGTGAACCTGCTCTCGCCCCCAGACTTCCCGAGAATCTGGAACCTTGACGTTGTAAAGGTAGGAATGGCGGCTGTGCAAGTACCCTACGCTTTTTTGGGCACCGGAAAGGGCGGTGAGAAGGGCGCTGGTGGTACCGCCGTGAAGATCAACAGCCAGAGTCGGTCGAAAAGCACGGATTTTGCGAATCGTCCGCAAGCGAGCCATCCAGCGGTTTCGGTGGTTCTCAATGACAAAAATGCAGTCTATATTGGGATTGTCTCGCAAAATTTGCTCATAGGGCGTCTCAATGACCACCCCGACCTGCCAGCCCGGCACCCTTTTCATGACGGTGAGCATGGGAGTCATCAAGACCGTGTCACCCAGAGAGCGAAGCCGCGTAAAAAGGATTCGGGAAGGCCCTGAGTCTTCAGGAGATGACTCTTGCAAATTCAATCCTGTCACCTACTACTGAGGTGTCTCTTCAGGAGGCTCAATGGTTGCCTCATCAATGAGCATCACCGGAATGTCGTCGCGGATGGGATAAACCCGGTGACAGGAGACACATTTGAGTCCTTGATCATCCGAAGTGAGCTTGACCTCGGCCTTACAGGCTGGACAGGCCAGAATGTCGAGCAGTTCCTGATTAATGGCCATTACTGACTCCCTTCCCTATCAAGGATACCTGAGTCAGTACCCTGGAGGGAAGGCGGGCGTGCTTTCTTGCGTGGGAGGCACTTGTGCCAAGGCACCTCAGGTGCCGAATCCCCAGACAAATCCAGGTCACTGCCTGCTGAGGTATGTGATTACCACGAGAGACCTCCGGAGCCCC
>JAPUKI010000092.1 GCA_027295745.1 Acidobacteriota bacterium | reverse complement strand
GGCGGCGGAATAAGGGATTACACCACAATTGAAAACGTTTTTCATCCTATTTAGAGACTTCTGAAGCTGATGGGAAGACAGCTTGTCAACCTTGGTTGCAACGACCCGGAATGGAATGCTGAACTGTTCGAGCCACTGTTTCATTACCCGGTCCAGTTCCGTCGGCTCATGGCGAGCATCCACGATCAGTACCGTAAGCTTCAGGTTCTCATCCTCTCTCAGAAATTCCTCAATCATCAGTCCCCAACGGGCCCGAATGTTTGCTGGAACCTTGGCAAACCCATAACCCGGCAAGTCTACAAAAACCCATCTGTCATTGACATTGAAGAAGTTAATGACCTGGGTGCGCCCTGGTGTGGCACTGGTCCGGGCCAAACCCTTTCTACCCACCAGATTATTAATTAAGCTGGATTTTCCAACATTTGATCTTCCCGAAAACGCGATCTTGGGAAGCTGCAGTTGGGGATATTCTCCCTTGTGAGTCGCGCTTTTGAGAAATTGAACAACCACTGACGGCTAACAGTTTACCACGAACAAAGCAGAATCATGATTGGTGGAATTCCAAATCTTGAATTGACAGCTCTGTGTCACACGTTGTCTGGATTTATATCGTTACTTGTCAGTTGTCAACTGTCTGCGGCTAGCTGTTCAGTGGACGCCGGGACGATCTCCCTCCTTGATCTGGGGAGGTCGCTGTTCTTTCACCAATTCTTCTCGGTCCTTTTTGCGGATGGGGCCTTCAAATGCGATGTCCAAAACCTCATCCATGGTGTCGACGAGCACAATCTTAACATCTTCCAGGACCGAGGTGGGAATATCTTTCAGATCTCTCTCATTGTCTCTTGGCAAAATAACCGTTTTTATACCGCCCCGGTGAGCGGCCAGCACTTTCTCTTTGACTCCGCCAATGGGCAAGACCTTACCTCGCAGTGTGATCTCACCAGTCATGGCGACGTCACGGCGCACAGGAACACCAGCCAGAGCCGATATAATCGTAGTGGCCAGGGCAATCCCCGCAGACGGACCATCTTTCGGGATGGCACCTTCGGGGATATGGATATGCATATCCAGTAACTTGTGGAAATCCCTGCCCAAACCAAACTCGTTACTCCGAGAGCGGACAAAGGACAATGCCGCTTTGGCGGATTCCTGCATCACCTCACCGAGTTTGCCGGTGAGCGTCAGGTGACCCTTTCCTTTCATGGTGGTAGCTTCGGTCAGAAGGACTTCACCGCCCACTTCGGTCCAGGCCAAACCGGTGGCCAAACCAACTTCACTGGCCTCTGCGACCAACGACTGACGGTATCTTTGAACACCCAGAAGCTCCTTCACCACCTTGGAGTCGATGACGGCCTTTTTGTGTTCCCTTTTCTTCCCTTTGGCCACCACAACCTGGCGGGCCACTTTACGGCAAACGTTGGCGATCTCTCGCTCAAGATTGCGAACTCCCGACTCACGCGTATAGCTGCGGATGATTTCCTGGATACCTTCCTCGCTGAACTCAATATAGGAGGGCTTCAGACCCTGCTGTTTTAACTGCTTCTTTACCAGGTACTGTGTGGCAATGCTCAATTTTTCCCATTCAGTGTAACCGGAGATATGGACAACTTCCATCCGGTCTTGCAGCGGCCGCGGAATGGTATGAAGCACGTTAGCGGTGCAAATAAACATGACGTTCGAAAGATCGAACTCGGTATCCAGATAGTGGTCGACAAAGGTACGGTTGTGTTCCGGATCCAGCACTTCCATCAGCGCCGCTGAGGGATCGCCGCGAAAATCCATACTCATCTTGTCCACTTCGTCAATCAGGAAAACCGGGTTTTTGGTGCCTGCCTTCTTCATCATCTGGATGATCTGACCTGGCAGGGCACCGATATAGGTCCTGCGGTGGCCGCGAATCTCCGCCTCATCCCGGACTCCACCCAGCGAGAGCCTGACAAACTTGCGCCCGGTAGCTCGAGCGATGGAACTTCCCAAGGAGCTCTTTCCCACTCCCGGAGCACCCACGAAGCAGAGGACTGATCCCTGCTGTGTCTTGGCAGAGAGTTGTCGAACCGCCAGAAACTCCAGAATACGCTCCTTCACTTTCTCAAGCCCATAGTGATCTTGATTTAAAGTGCGCTCGGCCCGCAACAGATCCTTGATCTCACGACTTTTCTTACTCCACGGCATGCTCACCAGCCAATCGATATAGGTACGACTGACCGTCGTCTCAGCACTCATGGGAGGCATCTGCTCCAGACGCTGAATCTCGTTGGTCGCTTTTTCATGAGCGTCTTTCGGCATCTTGGCCTCTTTGACCTTTTTCTTCAGCTGTTCGATCTCATCTTTCTCGTTTCTTCCCAGCTCCTTTTGGATCGCCTTCATTTTTTCGCTCAGGTAGTACTCGCGCTGGGCCTTTTCCATCTGGCGGCGCACACGACCTTGAAGCGACTTGTCCATCTTGACCTTGTCGATCTCGATGTCAATAAACTCGCATATCTTCTCGATCCGCTTGGCAGGATCGGCAATCTCCAGCAAGGACTGCTTGTCTTCCACCGAAATGGGCAGATTGGCTGCAATGGTATCGGCGAGACGGTCGGCTTCGCTGCTGTGTGCCGCCTGAATGATGGTCTCATCGTTAATGTTCGGATTAAGCTTGGCAAATTCCTCAAAGAGCGTGTTCAACCGCTTGGTCAACAGGCTCAGCTTGGAGGGGGAGACTTTGGTCACCGGATCGAACTTCACTTCCGCCTGAAAAAACCCGTCCACTTCCACCACCCGAACAGCTCGCGCTCGGCGCAGACCTTCAACCAGAACCTTAATATTGCCATCGGGAAGTTTGAGGCTCTGAACGATATTGGCTGCTGTCCCGACCGGATAGATGTCATCAGGGGTAGGATTGTCCATGGAGGCGTCGATCTGGGTGGCCAGATAGATCTTCTTGTCGGACTCCAGAGCCCTCTCCAAAGCCAACACCGAGGACTGGCGCCCAATGACGAAAGGGACCATCATGTAAGGAAAGACCACCACGTCCCGGATCGGCACCATGGGATAGATTTCGGTCACTTTCTCGTCTAACTTTGTCATGCCTTATGCCTTAAAAGGAACGAAAATTCGATTCTCTCTTATGGATACACTTCCCACACAAACGTTTCAACTGCAAACAGACCATGTATCACTCCGTACTGACCATTTCAGGCTGCCATGAGCCTGAAGCGGTGGTGAAATTTCTCGCATCGTTTCTCGCACAAACCCTTCCCAAAATCTCTTCACAGGGAATTCAGAGAATCACCGGTCAGCAGGATGTGCTCAGCAACTATCCCGCCTTTTCAAGCAGCCTTAACACGACCTCTTTGTTTTCGACCATCTCGCGAGTGACCACAAACTCTTTCACCTTTTTGGTCGACGGGAGTTCGTACATCACATCTAACATAAGATCTTCTGTGATCAACCGCAAGCCGCGAGCACCGATTTTTCTCTCCAGCGCCTTTTCTGCGATGGTATCCAGTGCATCGGCAGTAAACTTGAGAGAAACACCCTCGAACTCAAACATTTTCAAATACTGCTTGACCAGGGCGTCGGTTGGCTCGGTAAGAATTTTCACTAACGCATCTTTGTCAAGCTCGTGCAAGTTGCAAATAATGGGAAGTCTTCCCACAAACTCTGGAATTAATCCGTATTTGATGAGATCCTCGGGTAAGATTTCTTCAAGGATCTCCGATTCATTTGCATTTCTCCAGCGAGAGGAGCTCAACTCTGCGTTAAAACCGACGCAACTTCGCCCCAAGCGATGCTGAATCACCTTGTCCAACCCCACAAAGGCTCCGCCGCAGACAAAAAGAATGTTGGTGGTGTCGATCTGTACAAATTCCTGATGCGGATGCTTGCGACCTCCCTGGGGGGGAACATTGGCCGTCGTTCCTTCCAGGATTTTCAGAAGGGCCTGCTGCACCCCTTCACCGGAGACATCGCGTGTGATGGAAGGGTTCTCATCTTTTCTCGAAATTTTATCGATTTCGTCGATGTAGATGATCCCCTGCATGCAGCGGTCGCGGTCACCTCCAGCGGCCTGCAGGAGTTTGAGAATAATGTTCTCTACGTCCTCGCCCACATATCCGGCTTCGGTCAGGGTCGTTGCATCGACAATAGCAAAAGGAACAGAGAGCATGCGGGCCAAAGTCTGGGCAAGCAAGGTCTTCCCAGTCCCAGTGGGACCGATCAAAAGCACATTGCTTTTGGCCAGCTCTACATCCCGGTGGCGACGCCGGCTGATTTTGATTCTCTTGTAATGGTTGTAGACTGCAACAGCCAGCTTCCTCTTGCAGACCTCCTGACCGATCACATACTGATCGAGAAAATCCTTGATCTCGACTGGCTTAGGAATAGTTTCTTTGACGGAGGAACCTTCCGCCGTCATGTCGTCGCAGATGATCTCGTTGCAGACGTCGACGCACTCGTCGCAGATAAAAACGGTCGGACCTGCGATCAGTTTCTTAACGTCATTCTGACTTTTGTTGCAGAATGAGCAGTGCAGGACATCATCTGCGTCTTTTTTCATGGCTGTCACGGATTAGCTTTCAGTTCCTTGCCCACGACTTCAGGACTGACATGCTTTTCAATAATCTCGTCAATTATACCATATACCTTAGCCTGTTCCGCACTCATGATAAAGTCACGCTCCACATCTTTCTCGATTCGCTCCGTTTTTTGTCCGGTGTGCTTGGCCAGAATCTCATTGGTCATACTTCGTATTCGAAGGATCTCTTTAGCATGAATATCGATGTCGGTTGCCTGTCCGGAGAGTCCTGTTATGGAAGGCTGGTGGATCAAGATCCTACTGTTTGGCAATGTGAACCGCTTCCCATGAGTCCCAGCCGCAAGGATCAGGGCTCCCATCGAAGCCGCTTGTCCGATGCAGATTGTGGTCACATCGTTCTTCACAAACTGCATGGTGTCGTAAATCGCCAGTCCAGCAGTGATCGATCCTCCAGGCGAGTTGATGTACAGGGAGATATCCCGATTGGGGTCTTCCGCCATCAAAAACAAGAGCTGGGCAATAACCAGGTTGGCCACATTGTCCTCTACGGGTGTCCCCACAAAAATAATATTGTCTTTGAGCAACCGCGAGTAAATGTCGTAAGCACGTTCACCTCGGCTCGTTTGCTCAACCACCATCGGAATGAGAGTCATTGCGTTGCTCCTCCCCTTCTATTATCGGTAAGGCAGCTAACCAGGGACAACTGACAATAGACCACGGACAGCTGACAAGTGAGATTCCTGACTTCTATCACCCTTTCACCTTGGCACTTTCCAAGAGCATCTCCAGCACCTTTCCACGAATCAAGCGGGCTTTTTCTCCCTCCATCCGATTCTCCTGCTGAAAGTACTGTTGGACCTTCTCCTTAGGCTGGTTCATGGTATCAGCCATCTTTTCCAGCTCCTGCTCAAGCTCTTGGGTGGATATCTGAATATCCTCGCGACGACCAATTTCACTCAGGATCATGCTTCCCCTCACCTGCTGCTCCGCCTGGGGCCGGAAGTCCGCTCGAACTTTCACCCAGTCCACCTTAGCCCGACTGGGGTCGAGGCCCTGGGAGGCCATTCGGTAAGCCAGGTCTGTGAGCATTCCCTCAATCCGCTCCTTTACGAGAATCTCTGGAAGTTCAAAACTCGTATTCTTGCCCAACTCATCCAAGAGCTTATTTCCCAAATCCCTCTCGCGATTTTTTTCCCGCTCGGCACTCAAACGATTCCTGATCTTCTCCTGCAACTCCTCCAGCGTCTCGTAGTCGCCCAAGTCTTTGGCAAACGCGTCATTCAGTTCCGGGAGCTCCTTCTTCTTAATGTCATTCACTTGGACTGTAAAGGCCAGCTTGTGCCCAGCCAGTTTCTTTTCCGGGTAATCGGAACCGTACTCGACTTCAAACTCCTTTTCCTCACCCCTATTGGTCCCCGCCAGAGCCTTCGTGAAAGCCTCATGGGTATGTTCATCGCCTATCTGCACCATCACGTTTTCTTCCTGGAATGACTCGCGCGTATCACCACCCTCTTCCCCATCGAGGTACGCGCCCAGAAGGTCAATCACCACAAAATCTCCCTCCTCAGCGGGCCCCTTTTCAACCGAGATCAGGGAGGAGTGCTCATCACGCAGCTTCTCCAATTCCTGCTCGACCTCTTCTTGAGTCACAGGTTTTGATTCGGCCGTGACCTCCAGGCCCTTGTATGCGGGAAGCTCGATCTCGGGATGAATCTCAAAGTTGGCCTCGTAGACCAGCGGGTTCCCCTCCTCAAAGGTCAGGTTTTCCAAACTGGGCTGACCGAGTGGTTGAACCCCTTTTTCCCGGATCGCCTGGTCGTAGGAGTCAGCAACCAACTTCTGAAGAACATCGCTGCGAATATCCTTTCGGAAGTGCCGCTTGACGAGCTCAACTGGCGCCTTTCCCTGACGAAATCCAGGAAGCCGCGCCCGCCGCTTATAGGCTCCAGCGACCTCATCAAATTCCTTCAGAGCAAAACCCGCGGGCACCTCGACTTTCAGGCGCTTCTTCACCGTACTCA
This sequence comes from Acidobacteriota bacterium, assembly GCA_027295745.1. Taxonomy (GTDB): domain Bacteria; phylum Acidobacteriota; class UBA6911; order RPQK01; family JADFOI01; genus JADFOI01. The sequence goes on along the minus strand of JAPUKI010000092.1, from coordinate 5,923 downwards.
CATCTTCAAGCTCCACACGGATCTCCATGGAAATGCTATTGTATCACCCGGCTTGGGTGCGCGCCCAGAGCGAGCTTTGCTCGCCTTCTCGGGTTTCAAGTTCCAAGTTCCGGATTTTGAATTTGGGATTTTGGGATTTGGAATTTGGAATTTCCGCCGGTCGCAAGCCGGCGGCGGTCTGTTGTCTGCTGTCAGTTGTCAGTTGTCAGCTGTCAGTTGTTCCTCACATCTCCAGCAGCTTGCCCATGGTTTCCATGACCTGAGGGTCAAACTTCCCCTTCTTGGCATCTCGCTGCATTTCCGCGAAGGCCGCCCGATGGTCCCATCGATCCCGGTAAGGCCGCCAGGAGGTGAGAGCATCGTAAGTGTCTGCCACGGCCAGGATACGAGCACCCATCGGGACTTGATCTCCGGCCAACCCTAACGGATAACCCGATCCGTGTAGACTCTCATGGCTGGCCTCGATGATTTCAAAAAGGGCCTTATTCTGATAACCCATCTGTCTCAATACGCGAACCGATTCCCGGCTGTGTTTGGTCACTTCTTCAAACTCTTCCTTGCTCAAACTGCCGGCCCGATTGAGCAGATGGTGGGGAACAATCACTTTTCCCAGATCAGCCAGGTAGCCCGCCTGTAAAATATCTAATTTCTCCTGATCGCTCAGGTCAATCGTGTCAGCCACCGCGTAGGACAGGAAGCCGACCACACGCGAATGGCCGATGGAGCCATCTAGGGCTTCAACGGGAAGAAGGATGTCCTCCGGGTAGGCAAGTAGTTTATCCACTTCCTCCTGATACTGATCATGGAGCTTCTGGGGAATCTTTTCCCTATCCTCCAGAGGCTTCTTTAGCCCCAGGACCTCGTATAGATACAGTCTGTCTTTCTTACCTCGGATCGAGACCGCATCCATTTGATTCATCTTAAGAGTGGTCTCGGCGTAGGCCAGCTTGACCTTATCGTCCTTGGGATCCACTTGCAGCGCTTGGCCCAGATGCTCATGAGCCTGCACGAGGTAATCGCCCTTGAGAAAGAGAAACCCGATCTTCTTCATCAAGTCCACATCGTCTGGCTTTTCTTCCAGCTGCTTAGAGTATTCAGCGACTTCCTTCACAAACTCTGGATCCTCCGATTCGCTGTGTGCGAAAACGGTCTTTCTTCGCACCTCCACAAAGCGGTCGACTTCCTCGTAGGTGGCAGAATCGATGGTAACCATCCCAGGATCACACAGTTCCTGGATCCTCGAGGCCAGGTTGACCACGTCCCCGATGGCGGTGTAAGTCTGGCGCCTATTGCCAATCAGCCCAATGATCGGTTCTCCCGTAGAAATTCCGATACGCATCTTCCAGGGATAATCTCCATTGGTGATCCGCTCCTGCATCTTCAGCCCGGCGATGGTTCCCATCAAGGCATGTCTTTGATAGTCAATGGGGGCCCCGAACTCCACCATGATGCCATCACCCATATATTTGTCGATGTGGGCACGGTAGTCCAAAAGAACGTCTTCCATTTCCTCAAGCAGCCTGTTGAGATCGGTGATGACCAGTTCGGGTCTTCTCTCCTCCGAAAATTTGGTGAAATCTTTCAGATCGGAAAACAGAATGCTGACTTTTCTTTTCTCGGTGCGAAGCCGTTTCTCGATGATCAGCTTAACGACCGAAGCATCCATGGTCGAGTAGAGGGCATCCTCCACCTTCTTTTTCAGCTCTTCGACAGCCAACTTTGATTTCTCCAGGCTTTCAGTCCTCTCCTGCACCTTTTGTTCCAGGTTCTCAGCATGATCTCGAAGCTCCCTGTCAGCCGCGACAATTTTTGCCTGGCTATCCTCCAGATTCCGATTTAGCTCTCTCACCTGGTCCACCTCCGTCTTTAAACGGGAGGTCAGTTGCCCCACCACAGCTCCCGTCAGAATCAGAAAGCTGGACCAGGCCAGGATATTCATCCACAGGTCAAGATGACTAAAAGCAGGCATGAAGGAGGCGGGAGACAGATAGGCATACAGGCCCACGATCAGAGTACAGAGGATACCGCCTAGAAGTGCCCTTCGCACCCCCAGGTAATAGGCTCCAAGCAGGATGGGAATAAAATAGAAGTTCAGAAAAGCCAGCTTATAGGGGATCAAATAGTTGATGCCGGCCACGCTGACCAGGATGAGGAGAACAAAAAGCTGCTCGAAGTTTTTGATGAGGTAATTCTTGAGGGCATCCATTCCCTGCAACCGCAAGCAATTTCCGTTCCAGCACGTGAGGGTAAGAGGTGAAATCTGTACAGAGGCCAGCAGTTCTGGACTTCGCGAGTAGCACCGATTCGAGGCTGGGTAGAGAGTGGGCCAATTCTCCCACTCGATGTAAACACCAAGTTACAGATCAGTCATCGATATTCAGCGATAAGAACAATCGCCTCAAGTAGTTAACTAACCTTCCAGATGGAGATCAGAACCTGTCAACAGAACTTGACATCAGTGAGAGCTTAGCCCGCAGTTCAGCTCCACTCTGTCTGAAGCGTAGAACTTGGTGCTCACTTAGGAATCAGGGTAATGCAATTTCCACCAGCTCTCGGCCCGGGCGCGGTCCCAATCATGTGGCTGGACACAGGCAGAGAGAGCATCGGCAAGTTCCATGGCGGTCTGGAAGCGTTTGGCGGGATCTTTCTCGAGGCATTTCAGGACAATACGATCCAATTCTTCGGGGATCTCGTTTTCTGTCCTTCCCGAGGGCGGACCCGGCACTTCCTTGACATGATCAACAATCATGGCCAGGGGACTCTCCCGCTGGAAAACCAACTGTCCAGTGAGCAGCCAGTAGGCCACGCAGCCCAGTGCATAGATGTCGCTTCTAGCATCCACGTTGCCCTCACCCATTGCCAACTCGGGAGCCATATAGGCCGGTGTTCCAGTTGTCACGCCTTTCATGGTGAGCTCGGTGTTCAAGTCATCATCGGTCTTCAAGCCACCATTGGTTTGAGTTTTGACTAGGCCGAAGTCCAGGACCTTGATGAAATCGTAGGAGAGACCCAGATGACAAACAAAGATGTTGGCAGGTTTAACGTCCCGATGGATAAAGTGGTTGTCGTGAGCCTCGGCAAGAGACTCACAGGCCTGCTGCAGGAGGTGGGCGGTTCTCTCCGGCGGGACCGGGCCGTGCTTCCTGACCAGGGTGGCGAGGTCAAGCCCGTTGAGATATTCCATGACGTAGTAGAAGATCTGATCGTTGGTGACACCGAAATCATAGAGTTCGACGGTATGGGGAGAGCGGAGGGCGGCGGTGGCCTGGGCCTCCCTTTCGAAACGCCGCACGGTGCGCCGCGCGCCGATGGGATCCCCTTCTTCCACTATCTCAGGCCGGATCAATTTGATGACGGCGGGCCGCACCAACTTGTGATGCTTTGCCAGCCAAACCTCTCCCATGCCGCCTGCACCAATCTGTTTGGTCAGTTCGTAAAAGCCCATCTCCGAGGCTTTTACCTGTTGACGGCGATAAAGGCCGACAATTCGTGTGCCCCAGACGGCGATTGCAACGCTGATACCCAGTATCAGCCCGACATCAACAAACTCTCCAGAGCTGGTCCGAGCTATGGACTGGGCCATCTGCGGGTAGCTGCTGCCCAGCCAGATCGCGGCAAGAACCGGCGTACTAGCCAGTGGGATCACCACCAAGGCAGCACGCTGCCAGGTGTTGGGGACGAACATTCCGTAGACCACCACCAGCAGAACATAATGCAGGACACTCCTGAACAGACCCGACAAAGCCAGGCCGCTTTGTCCCAGCGCCGCACGCTGGGACACAAGTGTGAAGTCTTGCACAGCCACAAAAACAGCAGCCGAGCTAAAAATGAGCAGTTCCAGGACTCTCAGCGGAGTCAGTGGAATCGTCTTCTTACTGAAGAGCAGGACAGTGATGCACCCAAGTGCTAACACCAGAACGATCTGAATGAGTGGAGAAGATATCCTATGGCTAAGAAGGTCGATGGTCAGCCAAATGATCTCCGTGACGAAAAGGACGAGGGCCACCACCCCCAACCGGCTTCGGAGCAACGATGCCGTCAGACCGCTCACCAGAGTACCCGGACCGGGCACCTCACCAGCCTCAGGTCAGAACCTGCGGCCGGAATGGCTACCGGTCAGGATTGTGGGCGGAGCTTCTTTTGGTTCCTGCCTATCAGGGACGGATGTCTTCATCGATTCTTTGGCCGCATTATACATCTTCCGGTAAACTGATGAAGACAAAAATCTCCATGATTCCCTAAGGACTAGGACCTTGCTACTTTTGCTTTGGGGAGTCGTGCTGGAACGGCTGAGAGAGATTCTCCTCAGGTTGCAGCTGTCTCAAGAGCAGGGCTTTGAACTTCCCGGCTCTCTGGAAGACGACGAAGTTTGCGGAGCGCCTCCACTTCGATCTGTCGAATACGCTCTCGCGTAACGGCAAAGCTTTGCCCAATCTCCTCCAGGGTGTGCTCGCACTCCAGCTCAATGCCGAATCGCATGCGAACCACCTGCTCCTCTCGAGGCGTTAAAGCCTGTAAGGCCGTGAGCATCTGATCCTTTTGATTGATGTAGATCCCGGCTTCAACAGGGGAAATTAAGCCGCGGTCTTCGATGAAGTTTCCGATGTGGAGATCATCGTCCTCTCCGATTGAGGTCTCCAGAGAGATCGGTTCCTGGGCAATCTTGAGAATCTTGCCTACTTTTGTGACGGGTATGTCCATCTGCTGAGCGAGCTCTTCGGAGGTCGGCTCTCGACCATACTCCTGAACCAGAGCACGCGAGGTCCGCAAGAGCTTGTTGATGGTTTCAATCATGTGCACCGGAATTCGAATGGTCCGGGCCTGATCGTCAATGGCCCGAGTGATGGCCTGGCGAATCCACCAAGTAGCATAGGTGGAAAATTTGTAGCCCCTCTGATATTCAAACCTATCGACGGCCTTCATCAAACCGATATTGCCCTCCTGGATTAAATCAGGTAATGGCATTCCCCGGTTGCTGTACCTTTTAGCGATCGAGACCACTAATCGGAGGTTGGCCTCCACCAGCTCCTTCTTCCCCTTCTCTGCTTCCAACTGTCCTTTATTGATCTCCGCCAAGGTTCGTTTCAGTTCCCTGGGTGAGGCCAGAACCCTGCCTTCGAGCCTCGCCAGCTCGTTGTCAATTTTCCTCAGCTTCAGATTCACCTTCTTGGACTCTTCCAGCCTCAGTGGAGCCTTCTGAAGCTTATTTAATTTTCTGGCTTCCCGCTGCATTTGGCAGATCCGCTTCACTTCGTCCCTAATGGCACTGATCAGGTGCTCTTGTGCCTCAGATTTGAGATTGAGGTCTCTGAGGCATCGGCCAACCAAAAGGCGAAAGCGCACCAGCTGGGAGAACAACTTCTTGTGCCGCGGGCTGTTTTTCTTTAATTTGAGGAGGTCTCCTTGTATCTTAGAAGCCTTAGCCTCTAGTTCTGCGATTTCATCAATACCTCTCAAAACCTCCAGGCGACGAGCTTCGAGACTCTCTTCCGTGAGCTCTTTGTTGGTCAAACGGACCAGCTTTCTGACCGCCAGCTCACCCCTTCTCAGCTGTTCACCGAAGGAAAGAAGGGCAACCACGACGACTGGCGATCGAGAAAGAGCTTTGCGTACGGCTATTCGGCCTTTTTCAATCCGCTTGGCAATCTTCACCTCGCCCTTTCGACTCAAGAGGGATACCATGCCCATCTCCCTCAGATACACTCGAATAGGGTCCTTGCTTCTGTAAAGGCCTTCAGAAGACCCATTCTCCTCAGGATCCTGTCCTTCTGCTTCCACCTTGGAATGGAGTTCCTGCTGATCCCCTCTGGAGGTCTGGGTGGAATCAACCACTCGAACTTCAGCATCACCGACAATACAAAGGACGGTATCCCGATCCTCTGAGGATTCAGGGTTGGGAGAAACTCCGTTCATATCTCCCTGA
>JAPUKI010000091.1 GCA_027295745.1 Acidobacteriota bacterium | reverse complement strand
TGGTCGCAACGCGGTGCAGATCTGTCCGCCCCGCCCGACCCGTTCAGACTTTCAGGAAATCTCCAAACGCCTGGACAAGAGTGCCCAAATCGATTTGAATGAATTCTTGATGAAGATTCGAGTTGACGGCTACGAGATCGCGCTGTTTTCCGATGGGCGCTCCATCATTCGAGGTACCAATTACTTCACCGAGGCTCGAGCCGTCTATGCCAAATATATTGGGAATTGAGAGAATAGGAGGAAGGAGGCAGAAGTCAGGGGACAGGAGACAGATTAGATGAGAATCCAGAATCCAGAATCCAGAGTCCAGAAGTCCCGAGACAACCTGGTGCCTTGTCAGTTGTCAGCTGTCAGCTTTCAGCGGTCAGTGGTCTGTGCTCTGTTGTTCGTTGTCTGTTTTCAGTTCTCAGGCCTTACGGCGAAAGCCGCACAACACCCCAGAGCCACTGAAGTCGTAGCAGCTGCTATTGAGGCAATGGGAGGAGGGAACTACCTGGAGGTCAAGAATTATCACAAGGTCGGGCGATACTTCATCTTCGATCAGAGGGGTCGCAGCAGTTTCACGAGTTTCTCTGACTGGACGGTCTTTGAACCCATTAAATGGCGCTTTCAGCTAGGAGAGGATAAGCGTCAACAAGTACAGATCTACAATCTGGAGATTGGAAAAGGATGGATCCTCGAGGGAAAGAGCTCAGTGGAAGAAATACCTGAAGAGGAGGTACGGGAGTTTGAAGTGGAGGTCCAGAGAGACATCGATATCCTCCTGAGAAAGGGCGTGGATGAAGAGGGCATGAATCTTTTTTACTATGGGCCGGAGGAAATTGCCGGTTCAGGCGAGTACGAAGCCGTAGAATTTCTCGATGCCACCAATTACTCTGTGGTGATCTTTTTTGACTTGCAGAGCCATCTACCATCGAAAATGGAGACTTACGTCACCAATAAAGCAGGGGTTCGTCAGAAACATGAAACTGAATTTGCCAACTGGCACACCATTCAGGGAGTTCACACTCCCCTGCGTAGTGACCACTACATTGACGGAGAGATGTCAAAACAGATTTTCATTGCAGAGGTCTCCTATAATGATGCTATTCCTCTCGCATACTTCCTGGAGCCCAGGCCGCAGAAGTAAGGCGAAGCGGCTGACAACGAAGATCCGTTGACAAACCCATCTGCTCCACGATCCAAGACTGTATCTTCCATGCAACATCCTTGTGGCATACCGACTACAGTCGAACTGGCACTGACATTTTAAAATGCCCATGTCTCTTGTGTTTTAATCTTTGGTTCACTTCTTGCATTAAGGTTTCCTGCCGGACTAGTTTAGTTGAGACTACTCCTATGCAAACAACCATCAGGAAACCGGTTAAAATCTCCGGAATCGGCCTTCACACTGGTTGCCAGGTATCAGTGGAATTACAACCAGCACCAGCGGACACCGGTATCGTCTTCCGGCGTGTGGATCTCCAAAAGTTTCAAATCGAGGCCTTACGCAAACGGGTTTCCCGTGTTGTTCTGGCCACCACGCTGATGAAACGCGGGGTAATGCTCTCAACGGTGGAACACCTCTTATCTGCTCTTTTCGGACTCGGTCTGGACAACCTGTACATCGACATCAATTCCCTGGAGGTCCCCATCCTGGATGGCTCCGCACTCCCGTTCGTGGAGATGGTGAAAAAGGCACAGGTTCAACAACAAGATAAGCACCGGACTTTTCTGAAAGTTCGAAAACCCTTTCGTTTACAGGATGGAGACAAGTTTATTTCAGTTGAACCTTGGTCGACTTTCCGAATCTCCTATGAAATTGATTTCACCCATCCTGCCATCGGTCATCAGGTGCTGGACGTGGAGATGACGCCTGAGAGATACGCCAAAGAGATCGCTTTCGCGCGAACCTTTGGTTTCTATTCGGAAGTAGAGGAGTTACGCAGAAAGGGACTGATTCGAGGCGGATCATTCGAGAATGCTGTGGTTTTGAGCGAGACAGAAGTCATGAATGGTCCCTTGCGATCTCCAGACGAGTTTGTTCGGCACAAGATGCTGGACCTGATCGGTGACATCTCCCTGTGTGGTTATCCTCTCATTTGCCACATCAGGGCTGTCAAAGCCGGCCACGCTTTGCACACTGACCTGGCAACGGTCCTGGCACGCGATCCCACACTGTGCCACAAGGTCAAGGAGCCTGACCTCACCTCCCAAGTGGTCAACTTCTGAAACTGAAACCCTGACAGCTGACAACTGACAGCTGACAATAGACCACCGCCGGCCGAAGGCCGTCGGAAATCCTAAATTCCAAATCTCAAATCCCAAATCCGAAACCTGACCTCAGTCCTCAGTACTCCTGTTCCTCTCTTCTGTCTCCTCTCTCCTGCTATAATAACTCCAGCTGAATGTTACCAAGACGCTTCACCATTCCCCTCCTAACATACTGGCTGAGTGCCTGCTGTTTGTTCTGCTTAGTCTCTCCAGCCGCGGTGTCTGAGGATCTTGAAGTCTGGATTGGACAAAGTAAGCGAACAATCAACTCCCTGCAGCGGGAAAATCAGACCTATTACCCACTCGAAGACTTCGCTGAGATTATTGGTTTGGAGCTGCTTGAGAGCGGAGACATCTTGACGGTCGAAGGGCCGCGGGGGAAATTGCAGCTGGTGGATGGGCGCCCTCTGGTAAGCTTTGAGGCCGAGTACATCCTGCTGTCGGCACCAGCCTGGAAAAAAGGCTCCAAAGACTGGTATGTCAGTGAAGACTTCTTAACCTGGGCCTTACCCCTGGTGATCAACCGCAGGCTTGAGAAGGTGTCTGAGAAGCGGTATCAGTTGCAGGGTCTGCCTGAAAACCAGGTCCAGGTGAGAGTAAACAACTATCCGGATCACGTAAGAGTTGTTTTCCAAGCCAGTCGGAATGCTCCGATTCGAGTCAGAGATTTCGAGACCTACATCCAAATCGCATTCGACGAGTTCCTGGTTCAGCCAGAGCTTCCTGCGATTTCCCCGGATCGGCGTCTGGTTTCTTCCGTGGACTTTGACTCCAGCAATGTCTACGGAACCTTCCACATCCACAAAGGGGATCTCTATTACAACTTTCAGGAATTCACCCTGACGAATCCGGACCGAAAGGTCATTGATGTCTATGGCCCGCCCTCCATGTCAGATTTGCGCTCCGACAACCAGCCCGGTTCTCTTGAGCGGCTCACCTTTGGTGTGTCAACACCTTCACCTCCACCCAACACCGGAAGAGAGACTTCAGCGCCCTCACAGCCAAGACTGCAACAACTCATCACAATCGATCCAGGTCATGGGGGCAAGGATTTCGGAGTGCATTCGCCACAGGGAATTGTGGAGAAAAACGTGACATTGAGGGTCGCCATGCGCATTGAAAGCTTGCTCACAGAAATGGGGCATCGGGGCATTCTGACTCGCACTCGAGATGTGCAATTGGCAGTTGAGCAGAGAGGATCAGTGGGAAATTATTATAGCTCTCAAGTCTATCTCAGCATTCACGTCGGTGGCTCGCCCTCTTCCGAAACACGAGGGCCTGTCGTCTACCTGCACAAGTACTTACAGGACGAAGAACCACTGGTCATGGAAACGAATCAGGAGGCGGCATCTTTTTTTCCACGCAGACTGCCGCCCTTGCTGAGGCTACCGGTTGAGAACAAGGAGGAACTCGTTTCCTGGGACGAGGGCCAAGAGCAGTATCTTGGCATAAGCCGGGAACTGGCCGAGCTACTTCAGGGGGAGCTCAACTTGCTCTGGGGAATCGAAAACAGAGTGGCTGAAATTCCTTTGGCCGTTTTGGCTCCTGTCACAGCGCCAGCGGTGCTGATAGAGATGGGCTTTCTGACCAACCCTGAGGACCACGACAAACTCAGCTCAAGGGATTTTCAGGAGCAGATCGCCCACGCCATAACCTCTGCGGTACTCGCGTTCCTGGTGAGAAACCCAGCTGAGTAACCGCAGAATTGGAGTGAACATGGAGATGAAAAGGCAACGGTCCATCCTCACCTCTGGGATGGACTCGCTGAGGAAAGAACATCAGACCATCCTCATCGCATTGGGACTGGTCTTTGTGGTCATCATCATCGCTTACTCCCTCTACGCTGTAGAGCGCCGGCATCAGGAGGCTTTGATAGAAGCGGAGCAGAACAGGCTCGATGTCGAAGCAAACGCTTTAGAGGCACAAAGCTCGGGCCAGCTTGCGGTTCAGCTGTACTTTTACCAGCCTGGCGTCATGGCACCCTATCCCAATCTGCTGATCTCTGAAAGACGATCAATATTTCTGACAGAAGACATCATCCTCAACGCCCGTCAAATTATTCATGAGGTCATCAAAGGTCCCACTGCGCGGGAGGGTCTTCAGATCTTCTCTGAGGCAGCCAGACTGCGACAGGTTTATCTACTGGAAGACGGAACCGCACTTGTGGATCTCTCCCAAGAAGTCATCTACCCAATGATAGGCGGTGTAGCAGCTGAACTTTCGGCACTTTACTCGATTACTCGATCACTCACCGAAAACATCGAGGAGATCAAACGGATCAGGTTTTTGATCGAGGGTCAGGAACGTGCCACTCTTGCGGGACACGTTTCCATCCGCGAACCCTTTATGTAGAATATCTCAAAATGCCCGCCGAAAGAGACGACAATCGCCAGCCCAATCAACTGCGAACCGTGAAGATGACACCGGACTGCAGTAAGCACGCTGAAGGTTCGGCACTCATTGAGTTTGGGGATACCCGTGTGCTTTGTACCGCCAGCGTTGAAGAGAAGGTCCCTTCCTTTTTGCGTGGTACTGGAAAGGGCTGGATCACTGCGGAATATGGCATGCTCCCGCGTTCGACTGGAACAAGAATGACGAGGGAGTCCACCAAAGGGAAGCCATCCGGCCGAACCCAGGAAATTCAAAGACTGATCGGCCGATCACTTCGTTCGGTTGTCGATATGCAAGCCTTAAAGGACCGGACGATCTGGTTGGATTGTGACGTGCTTCAGGCAGACGGGGGTACCCGCACGGCTTCTATCACCGGTGCTTTCGTCGCCATGGCCATGGCCATGGCCAGACTCCAGGAGGCAGGAATGCTGGATCAACCCCCTCTACTGGACTATGTGGGAGCCGTGAGCGTTGGTATTGTCGCCGGAGATCCCAATCTTGATCTCACTTACATAGAAGATGTGGCTGCCGAAGTGGACATGAACGTGGTGATGACCGGACAGGGTTTCTATGTGGAAATTCAGGGAACAGCTGAGGAAAAGCCCTTTTCACAACTACAATTAGAAGCGCTGCTGGACTTGGCAAAGGAAGGCATAACAACACTGATCACGCAGCAGCGACTGGTCCTTGAGGAACAAGTCGAAAACTTAACCGATCTGTTTCACCGTGAATCCGACCCTTAGTGCTCCCTTCCCTAAATACGATGATATTTGCGGAGGGGGCTTGTGGTCGATTTCTTCGTCGCTCGTCGTCGACGATATCCCCTATCGACTCGTCGGAGCGCCTTGAATCCGGGGGCACAGCGACCGCAACAAACATCACCGTATTTATGGAAGTGAGCACTAAGATTGCGATTTCTACTGGCGACCCACAATAAGGGAAAAGTCCGGGAGATCCGTTTGGCCCTTTCGAAATTCAACATCGAGTTCGACTCTCTGGCTGGACAAGGTCATCTGTCCCAGGCTCTTGAAGTGGGTTCAACCTTCGCTGAGAACGCGCGCCTCAAAGCTGAGCACTACTACCAATTGAGCGGAAGCCCCACGCTGGCTGAAGACTCGGGGATCCTGGTGGAGGCTCTCGACGGCAAACCGGGAGTGCATTCAGCTCGCTTTGCTCCCACCGACAAAGAACGAGTAGAGAAGCTCTTGCGAATGCTGGACTCCTTTTCCAGTCCCTTCTCTAGAGGTGCCCGTTTTGTGTCCGCCATCTGCCTCTTTCTGCCCGATCACCTGATTGAAGTGACAGGAGAGGTCCAAGGAGAGTTGACCAGGGAACCAAGAGGAACCCATGGTTTCGGTTATGACCCGATTTTTTATTACCCTCCACTTGAAAAAACCTTTGCCCAGCTAACCACCGAAGAAAAGAACAAAGTCTCGCATCGAGCTCGTGCTCTGGAAAAGTTGAGCTTGGAGCTTGCGGGTCGCGCAACGCAGTCAGGTCGGATCATTGCGCCGATGAAGTAGAGCGGGTGTGAGAAGTGCGGGCTAAAAGTCGATCCAGCCCTTCTACCGTAGTGGTGGGTTCCTGGCAGGCGTAGTTCCGGCAAACGTAAACAGTCGCTCGATTTTCAATGGCGATCTTGCCTTCTAACAGTGGGATCTTCTGGCCGAGCTCTGCATCAGGCCTGTCCAGAAAAGCAAGCACCTTGTGGGGTAGAAACCTCACCCTCACAGGTTCAAGCAGGGCTTCTCGCTCAGATTTCTCGCCCACAACGGCAATTTCCTGAGCTGGACCCAACAGGAAATCCAAAGCTTGCAGCCAGTATCCAAAGGCTGAGGGAGCTTGAGAAAGTCCTCCCGAAATCTGGCCCAGCATTCGTTGGGCTTTCTCCCTATACTCTGTTTTCCCCAGCAAAACTGCCAAACGGAGGAGATTCAGACAGGTAACCGAGTTCCCAGAGGGCGTGGCGTTGTCCAGGTGTTCTTTTTGCCGAACCAAGAGTGTCTCATGATCAGAGGAGGTAAAATAAAAATCACCTCTTTCATCATCCTGAAAGAGCTCAACTTGTCGCTCCATAAGACGAGCAGCATGCTCTAGCCAACGAATCTGCCCGGTCAACTGGTAAGTCGCCATCCATCCTTCAATCACCAGGGCACAGTCTTCCAGATACCCGTTGAGATGTGCTTTTCCATTCCTCCAACAGCGTAGCATCCGTCCCTCTTTCATCATTTCTGAGGCCAGAAACTCTGCGTTTCTCAGAGCGATTTCCAGAAACTTACGATCGTTCAAAACAAAAGCTGCCTCTGCAAAAGTGGTGAGCATCATCCCATTCCAGGCAGTCAGTACTTTGTCATCCAGTCTCGGTTTGACCCGCTCTCCACGCACCTCGAGGAGCTTTCGGCGAGCCTCCAGCAGCAGGAGACTCACGTCCTCGACAGACCTGCCCAGAGACTTGCTCAAACCACCAAGGTCCATGCGGTGGTGCAAAATGTTTTTCCCTTCAAAGTTTCCAGAGCCAGTCACATCAAAGTAGTCGTTGAAGATTCTGGCATCTTCCCTGCCCAAGACCGCTTCCACCTGGGCAGGAGTCCACACATAGAACTTTCCTTCTTCCCCCTCACTG
>JAPUKI010000090.1 GCA_027295745.1 Acidobacteriota bacterium | reverse complement strand
GTACCACGTGGTATTTATTCCGAAGTATCGGAAAAAAGAAATCTACGGGTCGCTACGGAGGAATTTGGGCGAAGTGTTTCGGCGGTTGGCGGAGCAGAAAGAGAGCCCCATCGAGGAGGGACATCTGCAAAGTGATCACGTGCACATGATGATCTCGATTCCGCCGAAATATTCGGTAGCCCAGGTGGTGGGGTACATCAAAGGGAAAAGCGCGATCTACATTACGCGGAACTTTGGGGAGAGACGGCGAAACTTTGTAGGGCAACACTTTTGGGCTCGGGGATACTTCGTCTCGACCGTGGGTCGCGACGAAGCAGTGATCCGGGACTATATCCGGCAGCAGGAAACTGAGGACCGGCGTCAGGACCAGCGCGATCTTTTCCGAGAGTAGCCACCTTGAGGTGGCGCGAGTAGCCGCGTAAGCGGCGTACGTCTAGACCGCTTTGAGCGGCTCACAGAATTAAAGCCCCCGGCTTTGCCGGGGGATATTTACCCTGACGGGGTTTTGCCTCCCCCTTCACTCATTACTAGGAGAAACCGGCCTCGATTCAACCAAAGCAAAACCGGCAAGTTAAGGAATCCTACCGTCTGGAGATCTGCGTCATTTTATCTGAGTGCTAACGCAGAAGTCGCTGCACGTATGAGGGAATCCCCACGACGTAATCGCTGGGCGAGGATATAGAGTAGATTGCGAGCTATGCGGGGTGAAGCCCCAACCAGTGACCACAAGGTGCTTTCGTCCAGGACCAGCACGCGACAATCCTCATCAGCCACCACGCAGGCGGTGGTTGGCTGACCATCGACGACTGAGATTTCACCCACCAGCTCTCCAGGTTCCAGTCTGGCAATGGGTTGTAAAGAAAGGTCGAGTTGAATACGCAAATGGCCAGAAAGCAACAGATAAATCGAATGGTTGGGTTTTCCTGCGTAAATCAGAACCTCACCGCTCTTTAACTTCTGTACAGAACAGCCTTCGAGGACACCTTGGAGGGATTCTAGTTCGACACCTTTAAACAGGAGCACGTCTTTCAGTTCACCTATATCAACAGACTCTTTTTGATCAACCATATACGTCATTCCGCCTATTCGTATAGCTCATCTTTGGCGAACCTTTTGAAAAAAGGCCATAACGGCGATCCGCCCTTAATGCTAAAGCTTTGGAGGGGGTAATGGCAATCAAAAAGGCTGGGGGGCAGAGTTACGTTGGGGTTACACGAGCAGGCAGTTCAGCAAGCAAACCCAATTCGACGGAACTCCAGTTCCATCCTCGTCCGTGCACGACTGCTGATTGCCCGTCTCGGCAATGCTTTGGAGTTTAGCTGACGATTCTTGAGAAGTATGCAATCAGTTTTGGGGAATGAGGTTGAGATTAGTGACGGATTAGTGTCTAACTGGTATTAATACAACACTTTTAATATCGATTGAGCTGACAAGTAAAAAAGGGAGGCAAAACGTCCGAGGAAATAGTTATGCCTACCAACGTACAGAAACAAATAAAGAGCTTGAGTGTGCCGCCCGGCGAAAAAGATCGAGGCACGCGCCGCTGAACTGATCGCCGAGGAAATGTCCCTGGACGAACTGGGGCGGGCATTGACCCTCACACAGGTACGCATAGCCGGAACCCTTGGCATCAGACAAGACAGTGTTTCGTGTCTCGAAAAGCGCAGTGACTTGCTGCTTTCCACACTGCGGAGCTATGTCGAAGCTATGGGCGGTCACTTGTCATTGATCGCCGAATTCCCTAACCGTGAGCCGGTCATTCTCTCTGGGCTGACGACGATGGAAACAGAACCAGTACCTCCACCCCGTAGCCGCAAGCGGATGTGGGAACAGACCGCATGAGTCAGATTATCCACCCAGACGAAAAAGAACACTGGCGGCGCGAGAAGTGGATCGAGCGCACGCCACGCGAATTATCACGCTCTTATTCTGGGTTAAACGTCGAGTACCCCGGCACACCTGAACCCAATCCAGCGACGTTGACATTGGCTCCAATCTCTGCTTCGAGAAGAGACTGATTCGCTCCGATTCTGGATCTCCCCATCGGGTCTGAAACACCCTTAAGTTAGGTGCCCAAACGGTAAATGGTGAGAGGGGAACTGCGGTGGGGGAGGGCTGCGCACGGGATCCGGGAGTGACGAAGTGAGTGGCTACAAAATTTCCCCCACTACAAAGTCCTCGAGAAAATCGGCCAAGACGGCTGGGCGAAACTTCCTACAGGAACGTCTTCTTGGTTACTTTCGTTTCAGTGGGGCGTCAGAATTATGCCACGACACCAACACCCACCGTCCCCCCGAATTCGTATACACGTAAGTCAGACGACTGTAAGTAAGGTCTATTTCTTTATCCCGCTTGTCCTTGGGCGTCAGCGCCACTCTGTTCAAGACGATGCCGGTGTCACCCACCACAAGATATTCACTCTCATAGTCTGTTTTGGCAAATCTGGCGAGGTCAGCCGATATGGCTGGACCAAGTTCTTTTACTCCGCTCCGTCTTGTTAACTGGACCGGAAACTGGGAAAGTCGGAAGAAACCCAGCGCCTGTGGATGAATGCTTGTCTCCATACGCGCCAAGTCTCCTGAATCAAATGCCTCAATTAAAATCGCATGAGCAATTCTCAAGCTAGCGACGTCCGACGCTACCAAGCTCGAGTGAGCAAGGCAGATGGCTAAACACAACAAAGTCATAGGAAGTTTCATGGTGTCCTCCTTGATATGTTCCGACGACCAACTACCAGTGGGCTATACCCCACCGGAAGAGGCACATCATTCCAGTGAATGGTCTTCCATTTTTACCGAATCAATCGGATGTAGAGACAATCACGAAGGGCATTGTAGTCATATTTACATTTTTTCGCGTGTCTTGGCTACACCTATGGGTATCAGGGAACAGGAATGATTATACCGCAGGACAAAGGTCTGCTTCTAAGAAATAGCGCCGAAAGTCCAGCAGTTGAGAATTAGTGGATTGATCCAGAGTGTCGATACGCGCGCATAGATGGCGACTCTGACCTGCCCCCCACGAGTGGTACACTCTCTAAGTTAGAGCCGGAGTGATGACCTGCCTATACCGGAGAAGTCCTGAGATCTTCTCTGGTCAGGACGGCCTCCGGCGCCGGAGGCCGATAATCCAGGGAACTATGCGGTCGTTTCTGGTTGTATTCCCTGCGCCAGCGTTCCGTCAACACCTTGGCCTCCCATAACGTGTCGAAGATCTCCCCATTGAGTAGCTCGTCTCGGAGTTTCCCGTTGAAACTTTCGATATAGCCGTTCTCCCAGGGACTGCCCGGCTCAATGTACAGTGTCTTGACTCCTACTGCTCGGAGCCAATCTCGGACTGCCCGCGCGGTGAACTCCGCGCCATTGTCCGAGCGAATGTACTCAGGCACTCCCCGATCCACGAATAACTCCGCCAATCGGTCCAAAACGTCTTGGTGATTCATCTGCCTATCGACATCAATGGCCAAACACTCCCGGGTGTACTCATCCAGGATCGTCAACAACCGAAAGGCTCGTCCATCATGGGTTCGCTCATGCATGAAGTCACAGCTCCAAACGTGATCCTTTTGTGGGCCGTCGTAACCGGACACAGGAGCGTCATGGTGCCACAACCGCCTCCGTTTGGGCTGTTTAGAAGGCACCTTCTGTGGAAGGAATCCCACAGCACTGGGCTGCTTTACCAGATGAAACTCCACCAGCCTCTGCACATCACCGTTATCAGCAAGTTGGGCCAGGAAGCGGGTGTGTGACTCGCTGGTGGTACGATCAGGAGGGACAGCTCAATGCCTATATCCCACCGAACCGAAGGCTCCGGCTGATTTGCTGTAGAGAGGGCTCCTTTTGAACACGACCCTGAAGCCACCCTGACGATTGAGCCAGTTGCGAAGAGCTCTTGAATCCCCTTGCGTACGAAGTCCTCATCGCCCACCAGGACCAACCGTCCAAGGACATCGGCGACAATGCAGAGTGCGTCGCCCTGGTGATCCAAAAGTCCCAGGAATGGCAACAGGACCTGCGACTGGCGCGGGGGGAAGGTTTCTTGAAGGGGTGAGGCGTTATTCTGAACTATGGAGCAAGAAGACTGGTCGCTCTGCTACCCAAAAGAGCCTGATCGAGCATCAGGCGTTTCTTGTCTCCCTTAGGGTTCACCGTGTGCTCCACAGTGAGCCTTCAGGAGAAGGAGATTGGATACAGCTCATCATCTTTCAGCAGTACTACGAGCTCAGGGATGGGAAAGGAAGACGGTTTCGGGGGTTGTATACAGTGCTTGGCTTCTCTGAAAAATATACGGGTGCAGGAATAGGGAGTTTCTGGAGGTATTTGCTTCGGAGCTTATGGTGGGTGTAGGCGATCCTGCCCGCTATGGCTCAAGGTTCATCCGCCGCTGCAGCTCCTGGAAGGGAAGGAGAAAACCTCTCTTTGTCGTTCACTCAGAGTTCTGATCTGTAAACTGACGTTGACACTAGTTGGAAAAATCGAAGGAGCACTGCCCTTAATCGTACTCTCCGATTCGTCCGTAAGTGTAGAACTACAGTCACTTGAGCGGATCTTAACCGTAATCCTCAACACCCTGGAATGGAAATTGCTCCACATGGAGATTAGAGCTTTGACCTGGGAGTGACCGATCTAAGGATCTCACCTTATTTCCCTCCTGAGAGCAGCTGCTCTGAGCAAGGCTCCACCAAATCACAAGAGTCAAAAAAGGGAGGCACAATGTCAGAACTCGATGGAACCGATCAAAAGCTCGACTATTATCCTCGCCTGAAGAGGCTTCATCAGTATGTCGAGCTAAGTTATTCAGAACCCATTCCACTGGAAAAGGCTGCAGGGATCGTGGCTCTGGAAAGCTCATACTTTTCCTCTTACTTCCGCGCCAAGGTGGGAATCACTTTCACTGATTGGTTACGTCATGTCCGAGTTAAAAAGGCGATGGAACTTTTGAAAACCAAGGACTTCTCAATAACGGAAGTCGCTTACGAAGTTGGTTTCAGGGATCTTAGAACATTTGAGCGGGCGTTCAAGAAGTACGCACTGAAGACACCCAGAGAGTTCAAAAAATCGGTTCTTCCCTGCTGACTGAGTAGCTTTTTGCGAACAGGAGAAGTCCCGTACTGCGTATGACAAATGAGGGCCGAGGTAAAAGGCTGAATGTACTTGAAATCTAGAACCAGCAGATCCCTTCAACAGTGAGACACAATGTCAAGACTAAGTTTAACCAATTACATCACCGAAAGCGCCGTGATCATTGTCAACCAATGGATATTCTCCTCGACGAAAATTGAAAATTCTACTTCACTTGAGATCCGAACGTAAGGAATAAGAGGGAAGTCATCGATAGAAAAATGAAAGGGCAAGAGCCTTTTGAAGGGCGATACCAGGTTCTGGAAACTTTAGGGACAGACGAGATCGGAGTCACATATTTGGTCAAAGATCGGGAGTCTGGAGACCAACTCTCTCTTCGAAATCTTCTTCCCAGCATTGTTGCTGATTCTGCTCTGAGTCAAGAACTTGAGACAGAATTCAAGCTTGCCAAGAGTCTTCGCCATCCCAATGTTGGTGCTCTGTATGAGTTTTCCTGGCTTGAGGGCAAAAGTGGTGCCTTCATCGTCATGGAATATATTCAGGGAGAGCGCCTGCGTGATTTTCTTTTCAAACAGCCTGATGGCCGGTGTGACAAACCTACCTTTCACAGCTTGGCATTGCAAATTTTGTCTGCTATCGAACATGCACACCAGGCCGGTGTGACTCATCGGGACCTAACACCTGAGAACATCATGATTACCTCGAAAGGATCGGTTAAGGTGATTGACTTCGGCATAGACGCCATCATCAGGGAAATGCACTTCAAGAGTACCGGCAATCTCCCTTTTCTCTCGACCCACTACGTCCCCTCTGATCCGCTTCCCGATCCTGTGTCCCACATTTTTCCGATGATGGACATCTTCTCCATCGGGTGCGTTTTCTATGAAATGCTGGGGGGAAACCTGCCCTTTTACCGAGGAGACACCATTCCTGGGCAACGAGACGAGCGGACTAACCCACTTAGTGGGGTTTCACAGCACTTGAACAATCTCATTCTTCAATGCATGAGTAATGACAAGAGCAGGCGACCTCGGTCGGTCACAGAGATCCAGACTGCTGTGCAGTTCTCCTTTGTGACACACCAGGAGGAAGAACCCATAGTGGAGGAGCAAAAGAAGGAGGTTACCCTCGCCGAGGAGGTTCCCCCGACTTTGGTTCGGAAAGAGGCATCTGGAATAAGAGTTGCTTTGGCCTCCGTCTGCTTGGTCATTATCCTGGCGGCAGTCTGGTGGTATCAGGTCAATGAGCTGCCCACTGGGTTGCAGGTCGCAAAGCAGGAGGAATCAACTGCAGGGGAAACTAATCAGAAAGAGCCAAATGAGGCAGACGGGGATTTGCCTGTTGTTACGGAGACCATGCCCTTGGACGTGGAGTTCGTGAGGTCCGCAGAAAAAGTTTTACAGGATAAGTATGTTCCTGTTCGAGTAACAGCTAAAAGCCAAGAAACAACTGTGTCTTACCAGCGCACCACAGATTACCAGGTCACTCCCAGCCAACTGAGCAAGGGCAAGCCTGCGCGTGCGCAACCGACAGACCTGCCCGATTTACCCTTGTTAGACAGATATACGATTCAGGTGGGAGCCTTTCGTATTGAGGAGTCTGCCCGGAGGGTATTATCGCAACTGTTGGCAAAGGATTATTCGGGAAGAGTAGAGCAGCCGGAGATCGGTGAGAATCCATACTATTACGTTTGGATAGGACAGTTTACCAGTCGAGCACAGGCCTCACAGATTCAAACTGAGCTGAAAGCGGACGGTGTTGAAACATACATCAAGAAGGTGGCAGTTCAATGAAAATATCATGGCATCGTCTTTGTCCGACGTGGGGGGAAAGGTCACTAGAAGATACCATACATACCACTGTGGGTGATGTCAGCTTTACTTCAGAGGAAAGAAAATTAGCTTTTAGCCTTTTGTGGTCAGACTCGCATTCACGCCTGAGGATAATTGGAAGAAAAACATCCAGCCAAAGGGTGATACCAGAGACCGAACCCGAACTCTCCCCGAGATTTGACAACTGGTACGGTTGGGATTTCCTCCTCGTCCCTGGCTATCTTTCGAATGTATCCGAGAAGGCGTTTCTATCGAAGACTATGTAGTTGACGGCAAACAGTCCAGGCACCGACTGGTTTTGCCTTTCCGGGTCAGAGGGATCGAAGCTGGAAATCTTTTCATCCTGGAGTGAAAGGATTTCCATCCTGATCTGAGCAATTTTCTTGGAGTCATCCCATTGGGGCGACTGTGGCAGGTCCAAGTGACCGATGCTCCAGCCAGCTGATTCTTCGAGGTCTAAAGTGAGACTGTGGTCCTGGTCGAAATCAATCACACCCTCATATCTCCAAGAGACTTTGGCCTTAGCCCCTGGGACTGAAATTCGATACTTCATGATCAAACGGTCGAAATAGCGGGTAGGGACACTCAGAATGGGGCTGGAGATGGCGGATTCCGGTCGCACAGGGATTCTTATCTGATCAACCAGGTTTACTGTGATTAAGGAAGGCAGGTTTGGGGCGGTTAGAGTTTCGTCCCAGCTCCATCGTTCGAAATCTCCCCTCTGGGTCCATTCCAGCAAGACCGTATCTGTGAGAAAGAATTGTTTGGCTCGGTCTCCAACTTCCTTGGATGAAAGACCACCCTCCAACAAGACTATGCCGATGCCCAGGAGGGAGGAAGTAATGGCTTCTTTGACTGTCTTGCTCTTGCTGCTCTCTGAGCAAGGGGTGCCCGCAGCGCGTCCAGCGCCAACCTCCACTTGGAGATAAGGATCGTAGAGGTAGGTTTCAGCAAAACCGCTAATTGCAAGTTGCTGGCTGTAGGCAAAAAGAGGATCACGAAACCAGTCACCCTTCTCGATGGGGCCATCATCGGCTTGATCTCACCCCCACGGAGGCTTGGCTGCACAGCTTCCAATGGGGCCGTTGAAGGAACTGCCCAGTG
The DNA here is from genome assembly GCA_027295745.1 of Acidobacteriota bacterium. Lineage (GTDB taxonomy): Bacteria > Acidobacteriota > UBA6911 > RPQK01 > JADFOI01 > JADFOI01. The sequence continues at coordinate 1,597 of JAPUKI010000090.1, read as the reverse complement.
GCGTCATCTGACCGTCCGGCAAGCTGTATAGGTCCGAGCAACAGTAGAGCGAGTTTTTGCCCACTTCCGAACGTTTGGCCCAGAGAGTCTCTTCAATACTGATCAAATCATAGCTGACATCAGTGGCGGTGTTGCTTGGCGGAACCTCGGCACCTCTTCCGGCAAAACGGTAAATGACCCCAGGGTGTTGAAAACTACTGTCCAAAACCTGCTCGGTAGCGGCCTTCACGCCATGGCCTTCTGGTTCAATGTAGATGGCCGGCTGGCGGTGACGGGTGGCGTCCTCCTGCTTGAGAAAAACGATGGAGCCGTCTAAAGAGGCGGAACCTTCCTCCACCTGCGGATAGTGGGGGTTGTCGTATTTATAAAAGTGGTCGTGAGCCAGGGTTTCAAGAAGTATCGGCCTGCCCCAGGCAGTCTCATCCTTCTCGATCACCAGCGTGCAGCCCTCCATGTCGTTCTCATGCTCGGTCTTGGGAACGAACCCCTCCATAGGACGAGCCGTGTAGTCTCGCGGATGAAAGAATGCGTAAGTAATAAAGTAGTGCCCAGAGGACTCAATCATTGCGTAGTATACATAGGCAGGAAGCTCGAAGAGATAGGCGTTGTCCCAGTTATTGGTACCGTTCCAGTCCCCGTCAAAATCGAAACGGGTGATGAAGTCTAAGGTGGCAGATCTGGTCTCCTGATAGACCACAGGGGCGTAATACTCAGCCAAACTGCGGTACTCGAGGTTCTCCCCAGCCACCAGAGGGTCAACGAAAAACAGAGAAACCAGTACGAGGCGATTTATGAGCCTTGGCATCGACATCCAGGGCGAAGCTTCGATTAAAAGCGTCACTCCTACCTTCGGCGCCAAGTATAAATCAGCTGGGAAACTTTTTCAGCGTCTAATTTAGTTGGGCCTGGTCTGCGGCGACCTCATCATTGACGGGAGAGGCCGGTCCCAGAAGGGTATCGTTCATCATCGCAGGGGTTTCCGTGCGTTTCAGACCTTCAAGGACCGGCCAAAGTCAATGCTAGTGCAGGTTGGGGGGAGAAGCAATATCGATTAAGGCTCCGTCCCGGCTATCCCAGGAATCCACTTATGACAAGCAAAGCACTTAAGGTTACTGCTCGTGCGACGAAGGCCAGCAGCACAAGGTTTGGCTACCAGCAGGATGACTAGGGAAGTGAGTTTTTGGAACATAGAAGCCCAATTTGATACACGACTGATGGGTTGCCCGTCTCGGCAATGCTTTGGAGTTTAGCCGAAGATTCTTGAGAATCATGCGCCCACTGTTGGGGCATAAGGTTGATATTAGTGACGCATTCTTGTCTAAACGGTATTAATACAGCACTCTTCATAATAATTGAACAGCGATGAGTGGAAGAAGGAGGCGTCGTGTCAGAACTCAATGGAACTAATGGCAAGGCATTCGATTATTATCCTCGCCTGAAGAGGCTTCGTGAGCAGGTCGAGCAAAGTTATTCAGAACCCATTTCACTGGAGAAAGCCGCCAGGATCGGGGCACTGGAAGGCTCTTACTCTTACCCCTACTCTTACTTTTACTCCTACTTTCGCACCAAGGTTGGAATCACTTTTACTGAGTGGCTA
>JAPUKI010000009.1 GCA_027295745.1 Acidobacteriota bacterium | reverse complement strand
GGATATCAGCTTCAAGGCGGAGATTTACGCCTACGCCAGATCCAAAGGACTCTTTGCCGGTATTTCCCTGGCTGGGGCTCGTTTGAGGGCTGATGAGACCGCTATCCGAAAGTTTTACGGGCAGGACATTGAACCGCGAGTCATTCTGTTTGACCACAAGGTGCCGAAGTTTCCTTCCGTCGCTCAGCGCTTTCAGGCAGTCTTACCCTGATTTGTGAAGTCGTGCTGTCGTGCGGTTGTCAAATCATTCCCGCCCCATATTCGCGGCTTGAGGTGCCGAACGCACAGACAACTCTAGGTCACTGCCTGCTCAGGTATGTGATTCCCACGAGAGACCTCCGGAGCCCCAACGGGGCGACAGGAAATAGCCAGGGGCGCAAGCCCCTGGTAATTGAGCAGTTTTGAAAGGAGCCCTGTAAGGGCGCAACACTCTGAAATCTTTTCTCTATGTGCCGCCCTTACAGGGCTCTTCTCCGGGTGTTCCAGATTCCAGGGGCTTGCGCCCCCGGCTATTTCCTGTCGCCCCGTTGGGGCTCAAGAGCACCGTGCAGCCCGTAGAGGCCGCGAGTCGCATGGGTTAAACGGGCGCCCACGAAAGCACGAGCGCACTAAAGGAGGACAGCACGTTTTCCCGAAGTCACTCCTTGTCCGCCAGTGCGGCGTGGGCGGCTGCCAGGCGGGCAATGGGAACCCGAAAGGGCGAACAGGAGACGTAATTAAAACCCAGCCGGTGGCACAAGGCGATGCTTTTCGGATCTCCCCCATGCTCACCGCAGATACCAATCTCCAGTTGGGGCTGAATCTTTCGACCCAGCTGGACGGCGATCTCCATTAACTTTCCGACCCCCGCGGCATCCAGGGTGGCGAATGGGTTCTCGGGCAGAATCCCCTCCTGGATGTAATGCAGCAGGAAGCCGGACTCGGCATCATCACGGGAGATGCCAAAAACAGTCTGAGTCAGGTCATTGGTACCGAAGGAGAAAAACTCAGCGACCTCGGCCATCTCATCGGCCGTGAGTGCGGCTCGCGGGGTCTCGATCATGGTGCCGAACTTGTATTTGATTTCAAGGCTTTGCTCTGCCATGACCTCTTTGGCCACGCTCTCCAGTTCAGTCTGCTGTACCCGCAACTCGTTCACGTGAGAGGTCAGGGGAATCATGACTTCCGGGTGGACCTTGATCCCGGCCTTGGTACATTTGCAAGCAGCTTCAAAGATGGCTCGGACCTGCATTTTGGTCAGCTCGGGGATGAGGATGCCCAGGCGGACTCCGCGTGTGCCCAGCATCGGATTCACTTCTCGCAGCGCTTGCACCCTTTCCAGGTAGGTGGATTTACTCTGAATTTCGGAGAGGGCATTGTCTTTCTCGCTTTGGGTTTTCAGGTGCTCCAGCTGTGCTTTCAAGACCGCCAGGTCTTGAATCAACTCATCATAGGAGGGCAAGAATTCGTGCAGCGGCGGATCAAGCAGTCGGATAACCACTGGAGCTCCGTCCATGGCCTTGAACAGGCCTTCGAAATCCTCTCGCTGCAGCGGCAGCAGACTGTCGATGGCTTCTTGTCGCTCGGCCGGGGCCTTGGCCATGATCATGCGCTGAACGATTGGCAGGCGGCCGGTCTCAAAGAACATGTGCTCGGTTCGACACAAACCGATACCCTGGGCACCGTATTCACGAGCCCGCTTGGCGTCACTAGGGTAGTCGGCATTGGTCCAGATCTGGAGGGTGCGAATTTCATCCGCCCATTCTAAAATCTTCAGCAGATAGGGGCTGCTGAAGTCGGGAACAACGGTGGGTAATTTACCCAGGAAAACCTCGCCGGAGCCCCCGTCCAGCGAAATCCACTCTCCCTCTTTCACCAGGAGTTTACCGATGCGCATTTGGCGAGCGTCAAGATCGATCTCCATTTCGGTGACACCTACCACGGCCGGTTTGCCAAACTGCCGCGCAACCAGGGCAGCGTGGCTGGTACGGCCGCCCCGGCTGGTGAGAATGCCTTTGGAGGCCAGCATGCCGTGCACATCGTCCGGTTTGGTCTCGGGCCGAACCATAATGACATCTTTGCCTTTGTTGGCAGCCCAATCTTCGGCTGTATCGGCGTCAAAAGCGACGATACCCACGGCTGCTCCCGGGGAGACGTTCAGACCTCGCGCGATGAGCTGGCCCTTTTGACGAGCAGCGGCATCCAGTTGCGGGTGCAGGAAAATGTCCACCTGGGCCGGCTGGACCCGCCCCACGGCCTCTTCCTTGCTGATGAGTCCCTCCTCGACCATGTCCACGGCGATACGCACCTCGGCCTGGGCGGTGCGCTTTCCATCCCGCGTCTGCAGAATCCACAGCTTTTGATTTTCAATGGTGAACTCCATATCCTGCATGTTGCGGTAGTGCTTTTCCAGTTTCCGGGTGATGGCCTCAAATTCGGCATACATCTCCGGCATCTGCTTTTTCAGGTCACTCAGGGGCTGGGTGTGACGAATGCCCGCCACTACGTCTTCACCCTGTGCGTTGATCAGAAAATCTCCTTCCAACTCGGGTTCTCCGTTGGAGGCGTTGCGTGACATGGCCACACCTGTGGCGCAGTCCTCACCCATGTTGCCAAAGACCATGGTCTGGATGTTTACGGCTGTACCCAGATCATGTGGAATGCCAGCTGCTTTGCGATAAGCAATGGCCCGCTTCCCGTTCCAGGACCGAAAGACCGCTTCTGTTGCCAACTTCAGTTGTCGATAGGGGTCAGTGGGGAACTCATTCCCAGTGGAACTCTTCACAATCTCCTTGAACTCTTTGGTCGCATCTTCCCAGTCCGGAGCTGAAAGTTCGGAATCGCTGGTGACTCCAGCGCCCCTTCGGCGCTCGGTGATGACGGCTTCGAAATGCTCGTCGGGAACGTCCAATACCACGCTGCCGAACATTTGAACCAACCTTCGATAGGAGTCATAGACAAAACGCGCGTCACCCCCTCGCTCCACCCACTTTTCCGCGACCTCATCGTTCAAGCCAATGTTGAGCACCGTATCCATCATTCCAGGCATGGAGAACTTGGCGCCTGAGCGACAGGAAACCAGCAGCGGGTTGTGGGGGTCGCCAAACTTTTTTCCGGTAGCCTCCTCGACAGCCCCGACAGCTGCCATTTCTTGCTCCCACACTTCCTGGGGAAACCCTTTTCCAGACAGATAGAGGTTGCAAGCCTCCGTGGTGACCGTAAAACCCGGGCAGACCGAAACGCCCAGTCGGGTCATATCAGCCAGGCCGGCACCCTTACCGCCCAGCAGAGAGCGCACTTTCTCCCAGTCGCCACCGACCTTTTTTTCCACTTCTTCAAGTTGGTTGAAAAGATAGACATATTTGAGGGCGTCGGGGTGATTGAGGTCAGTGGCCGTTTTCATGAGATTTTTCTCCTGCGTCACGATGTTACGTTCCCACCAATTCTTCAGGCGCAGCGTGAGCAAGGGTCCGCTTTGAAACAAACTCAGAATCAGCGGCAGTGATTCGGCTCAAAGTCTGAGCCAGAGGATAGGACTGCTCGACCTTGGCAGTTCCCACCCCGACCGGGATAAAGTTGCCTCCTTGCGCGTCCCAAATGGCCTTGTTGATCTCATAAGCGCGGTCGCGGCTTGCCTCATAACTGGGATCGGCGAAGACGTCGCGGAAGCCTCTAATCTCACCGGAAGAGTCAATTGTGATCCAGGCTGCCACTGCCACGGCACGGCTATTGATGGTGGCAATTGCATCCTGGAAGGCCAGCGGTGTCGGGAACATGTAGTGGGAACCTCGGCCGTCTCCCTGAGTCAGGTAAAAGCGATCCCGCATAAAGAGGTTCAACGCCTGTGCAAGCGGTTCAACTGCCAACAGCACCGGGTCATCCTTGCCCCGATACTCTCCGCCTGTGATGACTGCCAGCTTCTCGGTTGAGGCCGCCAGCAAAATTTCTCCCAGAGATGCTCCAACACGTTCTGGATCCCATTCCTGAGCCGTTCTGCTCCAGATGCGCTTGACATTAAATCTCTCAATAGCTCCCAGGAGTCTTTCGATACTCGGCGCTTCGCTCTCCAGGTCCAGAAAGACCCTTTCATGGTGCTCCACATCCCAAATCTCGATGACGACTCCCCGACCTCCCGTTCTCTCTATGTAGGTCTTCAAGGTAGTGTCGCCCTGGGCCCGATTGAGGCTCCACCAGATGGGAAGATTGAAGGAGGAAGGACCCGTTTTATCCATAGCCAACAGCCCGATTTGACCTGCGCCCAGCAGGGGGAGCTCGGCGAAACCAGGACCCTGTCCGGACACGTTTCCTGAGAAAACTTCAAGAGGCTTGCGGCCTTTACCCTCGCCGCTCTTCCAGTCACTGTAAGCCTTTTTCAAGCGGTCCATGTGCTTGAGCTCAGCCGCAGGCAGAGTACTCTCCAGAAGCTCCATGAATTCATCGGTCAAATTGGCGAGTTCTTCCGTTGTCCGGCCGGCCGACGCTTCGCCTACCAGGTCCTGCCCCAGCCCGTACCATTTGTAGCCCAGGATCTCAGCCACCCAGACCTGTCGGAAAAAGGTGCGGTAGGCGAACAGATGGATCTCGTTGTTGTCGACTCCTTTCCCGTGGCTCATCAGGAGGTGACCGTCATCTCCCACCTCGATGAGTTCTGAGGTGCCATGGATAAGTCGCAGATTTTTGGCCTCCTGCAGGCTGGCTTCAGCCACCCCCCCAAAGTGATTGGGCGGGGTAGTGTGCCCAAGCTTGCCCCCACTGTCGGCCTTGATATCGGACAGGGTAAAGAGGGCCCTTTGGTTGGCTGCTTCTATGAGCGGGTCCGTTTCCGGGATGGTTTCGAAACGCCCCTTCAGACGGCCCACCTCCTGGACAGCACACTCCTCAGCTGCTCGGGGATTCAGGTAGGGTTCAAATCTCTCATGGCTCACCATCTGCTCGATCAACCTTGAGGCATCCCGCTGCACACGGGAGGTCTCCGCTCTGTTTTGGCCAAACACGTCCACCACGTCCTCTTCCGCCGGAATGCGGCCATTGTCATAGGACTGATAGGCGTAAGCCACTACTCGTGCGGTTCCGGGCAGGGAGGTGATGGTCCGTGCCTCCTGGAAATCAGTGGGCATGAGCCCTACCCGGTAGTGGCCGTTCTCACCACCCGGAGCGAAAAAAAACTCTCCCACTGACTGAGTGAATTCGCCAATGGCGGGAAGCCCGGACTGAGATCGTCCAATGAGCACCGGGTTCACACTGCCCTCCACGGCGGCGGCAGGTTCATCAGACAGCTTGCCCTCTCCGAATTTTCCCCGTACAGCATAAACGCGGCTCAGACGCCACTCCTCTGCATCGGCGATGAGAGCTAGCATTTCATTGACATAGCCTGGTCCAAATTCGAAGGTCCGCACATGGGGTTTGCTGTTCTCCAGATCTTCGATCGATTCCACCACGCCCAGGAAGTCATTTCCTTCGATTCGGCGTCCGGAACCTTTGTCGGGATTGAAAAAGAGGTTGAAGAGGGCCCGGTTAAAAAAGCCCCAACTCCCATTGATCGTCTTGGCTATAAAGATGGGCTCTGCACCCCTTTCGGTGTAAGGGAAATTCAGGCGGCGAAGGTTCAGCGCGGCTGCCTGCTCTGGGGGAGGCAGGCTGGGGATTTTCTCTGCCTCAGGGGAACCCAGGCCCATTTGCTGGGCTTCCTTCAGCGCCTCCAGGCCCGCCGCCAGGGCCGCTTGGACAACCGCCGTGAGGGGATCTTCGTTCCCGGAATCACCCGGCGGGAAGTCCCCGTTGTAGGTGGACACGTGAATATGGAGATCTCGACCGAATCCGTATACTAGCCTCCCCCGTAGTTGTCCTTCCCTGATATTTCCGTCAAGGGCTTGACGGGCCACGTCTATGATCTGAGTCGGTAACTCCCCGCTCACGAAACCTCCCAAATCGAGAGAAATGATATCGATGTTGGATTGTTTCAAAGAACGGTCGTTCATTCTGCTTCCTCCTTGAGAAAATCTTTACCCCTGATTTAACAGTAAGGCGTGATAGTATACAGCATGCTCCATTTTGCGACCTGTGACCTCGTGTATTGGTGCTTGGGTGAGGTCGTGTTAGCCTACTGCAGGATAAATCAGGGAATGCACGAACACACGAATCCCCATTGACAAGGTCCAGTTGAGCGAGTAATTTTGCAGTGGCGAAAATGCCACAGACAAGCGCACAGTGAGAAACAGAACATGAAATTTTTGAGTATCGCTTACGCTCTCCCCAGCAAGTTAGTCTCCAACGAGAAGTTGATTGAGGAGATCATCGAAAAGAACCGCCATCACCTTTCTCCCGAAGAGCTGGAACGCATTGCGGAGCGCATGAAGCAGTTCTTCAAGATGTCTGGAACCGTGACCCGCTATCACCGGGGAATTGGAGAAAGAGCTGTGGATTTCGCCGTGAAAGCAGGGAAAGCAGCTCTCGAAAAAGCCGGAGTCAAGCCGGAGGAGGTGGATCTGCTCATCTATGCCGGGGTAGCCAGGGGATGGATGGAACCGGCTACCGCCAACCTGTTCCAAAGTGAATTGGGGCTGAAATCCGCCACTTGTTTTGATGTCATGGATGCCTGTGCCAGCTGGATTCGAAGCCTGGCCATCGCCAAGAGTTTTCTGGCCCAGAAGGCCTATAAGTTAGTCATGATCTTGAACTGTGAATTCAGCTTCAGGGAATACGCCAACTTTGAGTTCAAAAGCATCAAGGAAATGGAAACCGCTTTTTCTGCCTTCACCATCGGCGAGGCCGCAACAGCCACCCTTTTGAAATCAAATGGTTCTGAAGACGATTCCTTTTTCTCATTTAAGTCCTGGGGGGACAAACACGGGTTGTGCAAGATCACTCTCCCCAATGCTGAAGACTTTTCCCCAAGAAATTCCCGCGATGGTCTCAAGCCCATGTCCTTTTTCGCGCTTCCCGGGGAATTGCTCTCCTTCACTGTCCGAAAGCTGGTGGCTCATTTCAGGGAGTCTCAGGCGATCGCCAGCAAAGTGCATGAGATTGTGATTGGCCATGCCGTCAGCGTGGCCTCCACTTCCAAAGTGGTGAAGCTGTTGAATCTCGATCCGAGCCGTGTTTTTGAAACCCACTCCCGCTTTGGAAACACCGTCGCGGCATCTCTCCCACTGGCAATGGCCGTGGCCGAGGCGGAAGGGAGGCTGGTGCGAGGCATGAGGGTGCTTTTGCTCATGGGAAGCGCTGGTGTGAGTACGGCTGTCGGTTCCTTTACCTATTAGCCGGGATTATGCATAAATTTTCTACTGCAGTGCCGCAATCATCCAGCGTGCGTTGCGCACCGACTGCGTTGTGCTTCCTTGGGCTCCTCGGCGTACTGCATGAGTACACCTGCGGGGCACTTCGTCGCACGCCTTATCATCGCGGCGCCTGCGGCACTTCGTCACGAAAACCTATGCATAAACCCGTCTAGCGCGGGTGTTCAGGGAGGTCAAGCTCCTCGTTCTCCGCGCCCTTCGATCCTCGACGTAGCTTTAAGCTACGCCTGCGGTCGAAGGGCTTGTGCGGCCTCGATCTTGACCTCCCTGAACACCCGCAATGAGAACTCCAGGATGATGGCTTCAAGTAGAACGTGTCTCATTCGTAACGAACTTGCCCGAACAAGCCGCCTAGGTGGACCCCCACACTCCATACTCGAAGACTGACTCACAGATGAGCTTTTCTGTGGATCAAATCAACCACCTTTACAACTTTCGATCCCATTACTTGAATCGTAATGGCTATCGCTATCACTACCTGGATGAAGGAGAGGGCGAGCCGGTGGTGATGCTACACGGAAACCCGAGCTGGTCCTTCATGTATCGGGAACTGGTTCGCTCTCTGGGGGACTCCTATCGCCGGGTGGTGCCCGATCACATGGGCTGCGGACTTTCTGACAAACCCTCCAGTCAAGAATACGCCTATACACTCCAGCAGCGGGTCTCTGATCTGGAGGCACTGCTGGATCAGATCGGAGTCGACTCCAACATCACCTTGATCATGCACGATTGGGGCGGTGCCATCGGAATGACCTATGCTGTCCGTCACCCATCCAGAATCGGGCGGCTCATCGTGCTCAATACAGCGGCATTCTTGCTGCCTCCGGGAAAAGCTCTTCACTGGTCTCTTTCCCTGTGCAGGAATTCTCGAGTGGCAGCTTTTCTCATTCTGAGATTGAACGCCTTTGCGCGCATTGCCGCCTATTTGGGCTGCCGGCCTCCCATGCCGAAGGAGATTCGTCGTGCTTACTGGAGTCCTTATGATTCCTGGCAAAACAGGATTGCCACGCTGCGGTTTGTCCAGGACATCCCCCTGACTTCCGCTGATCCCTCCTATGCACCGTTGCAAGAGACCCAGGAGAATCTCTATCGGTTCCAGGAGACTCCCATGCTGATCTGCTGGGGAGAAAAGGATTTCATCTTCGACGGTGATTTTCTCAGGGAATGGATCAGACGTTTTCCGAAAGCCCAGGTCCATCGATTTCCAGAGGCGGGTCATTATCTCCTGGAAGAATTGCCCCAGGCCATTGGAATCCTGGTCCGCGATTTTCTGGCGAGGCATCCATGAGTAGCCCCACCAACATCGCAGCCTACCTTTCCCAATTGGCCGCGAAACAACCCTCTCAACCGGCTCTCCTCTCCCCGGGCGGCGGTCTCACCTTTGGGGAACTGGAGGAAAGAAGCAACTGCTGCGCTCAAGGCCTCCTGCAGATTGGAATTCATCCGGGTACTCGCACAGTGGTGATGGTCACTCCAGGTGTCGAGTTTCTGGTGTTGGTCTTTGCTCTCATGAAAATAAATGCGGTGCTTGTTTTGGTCGATCCCGGCATGGGATGGCACAACCTGGGGAAGTGCCTGGCAGAGTCCAAGCCGAGAGCGTTTATTGGTCTTCCTCAGGCCCAGATGGCCCGCATCTTCTTTGGGTGGGGCCGCAGGACAGTGCAAATTTGCCTTACGGTGGGGCGATTCCGGCCTTGCCGGGGATACACTCTTGCCCGGGTGATGCAGCTGGGTGGCGACCACCCGGGATTTACCCCGGTGCCTTCGCTGAGGGAGGATCCGGCTGCCATTGTGTTTACCTCGGGCAGCACGGGTACACCCAAAGGAGTCGTTTATACGCATGGGATGTTTTCCTCTCAGGTGGCTCTTCTGCGAGATTCCTTCTCGATCGAAGCAGGTGAGATTGACCTGGCCACTTTTCCCCTCTTTGCCCTTTTCGATCCAGCCCTGGGGATGACCACGGTCTTTCCCGAAATGGATTTTACCCGGCCGGCGCAGGTCGATCCCCGGCAAATCATCACTCCCATCCAGAAATACAAAGTGACCCATATGTTTGCCTCCCCGGCTTTGCTGGACCGTGTCGCTCGCTACGGGGAGCGTCACGACATCAAACTGCCCACCCTTCGGCGCGTTCTCTCGGCCGGGGCACCGGTAGCGGCAGAAGTTTTGAGACGTTTCTCCGGCCTGTTGCAAGAGGATGCTGAGATCCACACTCCCTACGGGGCCACGGAAGCCTTGCCGGTGTGCTCGATCACCAGCCGAGAGTTGTCGGAGGCAAACAACACCCGCCAGGGTCAAGGGGTGTGCGTTGGACGTCCCCTTCCAGGGGTCCATCTGTCGCTCATTCGAATCGATGACGGTCCCATCCAGATCTGGTCAGATGACTTACTTGTGTCTCCTGGTGAGATCGGAGAACTGGTGGTATGGGGCTCCAATGTCTCGAGAGAGTATTTTGGGCGGCCGGAGGCCAATGATCTGGCTAAGATTCAGGGCCCTGAAGGGGAAATCCGCCATCGCATGGGTGATCTCGGCTTTCTGGACGAGGGGGGACGAGTCTGGTTCTGCGGCCGCAAGTCCCAGCGGGTGATCACTCCTCAGGGAACCCTGTTTACGGTTTCCTGTGAAGGCATTTTCAATCAACACCCCAAGGTTTATCGAAGCGCCCTGGTGGGAGTGGGTCATCCTCCCCAGCAGAAGCCTGTCCTGTGTGTGGAACTGGAAGAGGAAGAAAAGAAAAAAGGGAAGGTCTCACCACAACTCAGGAAGGAAATACTGGACCTGGGCGCTCCTCATCCCCACACAAAGGAGATCCAGACACTGCTGTTTCACCCCTCCTTCCCGGTTGATGTGCGCCACAACGCCAAGATCTTCCGCGAAAAACTGGCTCGGTGGGCCACTGAGAAAGTCTCATGAAAGCACTGGTCACTGGCGGCGGCGGTTTTTTGGGTGGAGCCATTGTCCAGCATCTGCTGGAGGCAGGATACGCTGTGGGAAGCTTCTCGCGGGGAAGCTATCCGCAGCTTCTCAAGCTCGGTGTAGAGGTGTTGCAAGGAGATCTTGCCGACGCCGAAGCCGTGCAGGAGGCCTGCCGGGATTGCCAGATTGTTTTCCACGTTGCGGCCAAGGCAGGGATCTGGGGGGGTGCGGAGGCCTACTACCGGACCAATGTCACAGGTACGGAGAATGTCATTGCTGCCTGCCGTACTCTGGGCATTTCTCGGCTGGTTTATACCAGCACACCAAGTGTGGTGTTTGACGGACACGATCTGGAAGGGGTGGATGAGCGGGTTCCCTATGCTGAGCACTACAAGGCAGCTTATCCAGCGACCAAAGCCACCGCCGAACGGCTGGTTCTTGCTGCTAACAATGAAAGTCTGGGGACCGTTGCCCTGCGACCGCATCTGATCTGGGGGCCGGGGGATACCCACCTCGTCCCTGGCATCATCGCCCGGGGACGCAAGGGCAGGCTGCGGAGAGTCGGGCATACCTCGAAGCTGGTGGACTTTACCTATATTGAGAATGCCGCCCAGGCACACCTTTTGGCAGGTGATCGTCTGTCGCCCGGTTCACCCATTGCAGGAAGGGCATTTTTCATTTCACAGGGGGAGCCGGTTCCTCTGTGGGATTTCATCAATCGCATTTTGAAGGCGGCCCATCTCCCCCCTGTCAGCCGCACTATTTCTCCTGATTTCGCCTATGCGGCCGGCTGGTTGTGCGAGCTCCTGTACCGCACCCTCAGGCTCCGGGGAGAGCCTCCCATCACGCGTTTCCTGGCAGAAGAACTAGCCACCAGCCATTGGTTCAATATTGCCGCTGCCCGTGAGGAATTGGGCTATCAGCCCAGGGTCAGCGTTGAAGAGGGACTCAAGCGGCTGGAAACGTGGCTGTCCACCTCCTCATACCTATCTCGGAGCAGTTCACTCTAAGCCCGCACTTCTCACACCCGCTCTACTGCATCGGCGGAATGATCCGACCTGACTGCGCGACCCACAAGTGGGTGCCCCCGACCCGCAAGCGGGTACCCCTCGGCTCCTCAACGTACTCAAGAGTACGTTTGCGGGGGTCGACCCGCAAGCGGGTACCCCTCGCCCGCCAGTCGGAGCCGCAGGCTTTAGCCTGCGGGCCCGTGGGCTAAAGCCCACGGCTCTGTTTTCCGGCCCTTCCGCCGCTTCGCGACGACCTGGTGTGAAAAATGCGGGCTAGCCAGAATAGAGATCCCGTTCCTTTTACAGACTTTTACAAGAGTTTACAATTCTTGACCCACGCTTATCTTCATCGTCTATAAAATGTGAGGTGAAGAAAGCGAAGGAGTATGGAAGGCTACTCAGAGCAATTCCTACTCATTGAGGGAGGAGAGACAAGACGTTGGGAATGAAGACCATAGCGAAGCGATGCACCGCCTTACTTATTCTTTGCTTGGTCCCCGTTTTGGTCCGTGCACAGACGGGGGACGATGATCCGGGCCAGATTTCGGGAACCGTTCAAGCAACCGACGGAACAAAGTTGCCAGGGGTCTCGATCTCGATCAAGGAAACAGAAATCTCGACCGTGACAGATGATTTAGGGAACTACCTGCTGACGGATGTTCCCCTCGGTCAATTCACGATCATGGCCTCCCTTCCCAGTTTTGCCGAGAGGGAAGTCGCGGTTCTATTGGAAGACCAGAATGCCATCACGGTTGACATAACACTGGAACTTGCAGACCTCCAATTCGAAATAACGGTTGTGACCGACACGGCGGAATTAATGAACGCTTCTGAGAGTATAGGTGTGGTCTCTGTGCTGCCCAGCCAAGTGGCAGCACTTCCTAGTCTGGGGGAAAAGGACATCTTCCGGTCTCTTCAGCTCATGCCGGGTATCAGCGCAACCAACGAGGCCTCTGCTGGGCTTTACATCAGAGGAGGAACTCCTGATCAAAACTTGGTGCTGTTCGATGGCTTCACCGTTTACGATGTAGACCATTTCTTTGGAATTTTCAGTGCTTTCAACGCTAATGCGATAGAGAACATCACGATGTACAAAGGAGGATTCGAATCCAAGTACGGGAGCAGAATCTCGAGTGTTGTAGAGCTGACCGGGAAAAGTGGCCGCAACAATGAGCCCTTTTTTGGTGGAGGAATCAGTTTTCTCAGTTATAACGCGTACCTGGACATTCCCCTGGGAAGCAAAGGATCCTTTATGCTTGCTGGACGAAAATCCTTTCAAAGTCCCTTTAGTGATCGAATCCGGGACAATCTCAGCGATAGCAGTGCTGGACCCGGGGGAGCAGGTTTTGGAGGGAGGAGAGGAGCCCTTTTCTCGGTCCAGCCAGATTCTTCTTTCTACGACCTCAATTCCCGGGCCCTCTTCGATCTCACATCGAAGGACAGTATTATTTTCAGTCTCTACAACGGTAAGGATGTCTTGGATAGCTCAAGGCCTATCAACATCAACAGATCCTTTTTTCAAAACGCGGACGGTGAGTCTTCTGTGACTCAGGATATTGCAGGAGAGATCAACAATCTTTCCAACTGGGGAAATACCGGCCTGAGCTTGAACTGGATAAGGCAGTGGAATGACTCCTTCTTTAGCCGTTTTACCGTCGCCCATTCCTACTACTTCAAGGATTTCGACAGAACGACGGATCTCACCTTTGTGGATCCTGAGACGGGAGAAGAAATCATCCCCGACAATGAGGCGGACGGCCCTAGAGTGTCCAATAGAGGATCGGCCGAGCACAATAAGTTGACGGATATCACGGTCAAAGTGGAGAATGACCTGACACTGAATTCCAGACATCATCTGGAATTTGGCACACAGGTAACCAAAAACTCCATTCGTTATAATTTTAACTTCAATCAAGAGACGGCTGTTTTTGACCGGAATGACACCGCAACTCAGTATTCCCTCTATTTACAGGACACATGGGTCCCCTTTCCACAACTGTCCATAACACCCGGTCTTAGGGCCACCTTTTTTGATCTCAACAAGAAGACGTACACAGATCCTCGACTCTCCATTATTTTGCACGCCACGGACCGTTTGCGCTTCAAGGCGGCAGGAGGAAATTATCATCAGTTCGCCAACCGGCTGACCCGGGAGGATGTGCTGCAGGGGGACCAACAGTTTTGGATGCTCTCCGATGGCGAGGGGATACCGGTGAGTTCAGCTACCCATCTGATTGTTGGTGCCAGCTATGAAACTCAGAGTCTTCTGTTTGACGTGGAGGCCTATCGAAAGAAACTCAGCGGGCTATCTGAATTCGCGTCACTACGATTCGGACGAAGAATTCTCGAGGACTTTGATCTGGGTACGTTGTTCTACACAGGAT
>JAPUKI010000089.1 GCA_027295745.1 Acidobacteriota bacterium | reverse complement strand
TCTGATACAGATCAAGAAGGGAAGGACTCTGGTTCGAGCTGGAGATGAGGTTGAAGCCAGAGAAAGGGCACTCTTGGAGCAGCTCATGACGTTTCAGCAGCCACGTCGACTGTTGGGCCAGTTCATCGGCATCTTTCTTATGGTGAGCTTCTTCTTCCTCGCTATCTGGCAGTATCTCCTGGTGTACCTGAAAAAGGAGAGAAAGATTCGCAATCGCTATCTGCTGCTTGCTCTGATCTTGTTTGGGAACCTATTGTTGACCAAGATTTTCATTTTTCTGGTAGATGTGTTTGCAGTACGCCTGGGCGAAGAGCTCCAGGACCCCCTGAATTTCTATTTTCTGGCGCCTATGGCACTGGGGGCAATTCTCACCATTCTCCTGGTGAACATCCAAGTTTCTATTCTCTACGCCCTGACATTTTCCGTCTTTGTTGGTCTTCTCACCGGGGAGACTGGGCTATTCATCTATTCGCTGGCGGGAAGTTTGGCGGCCATTTATATCCTGGACCAGTACCGAGAACGGGCAGCCATCATCAAAGGAGGAGCCGTCGTTGGTCTTGTGAATATCGTGGTGGTGCTGGCTCTTCAGCTCTCCGCTTCGGAAACCGGATTTCAAGCGCTCCCCTTTGTGGCGCGCGCTTCCAGTGGATTATTGAGTGGTCTGTTCGCGGCCATGTTGGCCTCGCTCCTTTTGCCCATCTTGGAATCCTTGTTCGAGATTACGACCGATATCAAACTGCTTGAACTGTCTAACTTGAACACTCCTATTTTGCGGCGCCTGGCTGTGGAAGCTCCTGGAACCTACCACCACAGTATCATCGTAGGAACACTGGCGGAGGCAGCAGCCGAAGCGACCGGTGCCAGTGCCTTGTTGGTTCGCGTGGGTGCCTATTATCACGACATTGGGAAATTGAAGACGCCGGAGTACTACGTGGAGAACCAGATATACGTTTCGAACAAACATGAGAAGCTCTCACCCAATATGTCCAGCCTAATCCTGGCTAGCCACGTCAAGGACGGTCTGGCCCTTGCCGAAGAGATCAAGCTGGTTCCCGAGGTTTCTGACCTCATTCCCCAGCACCACGGCACCAGATTGATGAAATACTTTTATGAGAAGGCTAAAGACGCTGCTGGGGGAAAGGACCGAAAGGTCAACGAAGATGAATTCCGATATCCTGGACCCAAGCCTCAAAGTAAAGAAGCTGCTATCCTGATGCTGGCAGATCAGGTGGAGGCTGCTGCCCGGACCCTGCAGGATCCGGGTCCGAGTCAAATTCGCAACTTGATCAGGCGTCTGATCGAGGTCAATATTCAAGACAAGCAGTTTGACGAATGTGACATCACCATGAAAGATCTGGACAAGATTCTCCAGACTTTCGAGCGGGTACTGACGGGTGTACATCATCACCGGATTGAATACCCGGGTTTTGACTTTAATAAGCAGGTGGAAGAGAAGCAACAGTTTGAGGAGCCGCAAGCCCAAGGTCAACGTATTCAATAGACAGCGCAAGTATTTTGTTGAGATGGGGGAGTTGAGAATCTTTCTTGATCAGCTTTCCTGTCAAATGACTCCGCAGACCGGTTTTTCAGTGGTACTGGTCAGTGATGCGGCGATGAGAAACTACAATCGGGAATTTCGCGGGAAGAATGGATCCGCCGATGTTCTCTCATTCCCCAACCAAGAGGATGATGGGGACGAAGAGCCCTATTTAGGAGATATTCTCATCTGCGTGGAGGTCGCGGCCCGACAAGAAAAAGACGGTTTGCTGCAGGAGCTTCAGGT
The DNA here is from genome assembly GCA_027295745.1 of Acidobacteriota bacterium. Taxonomy (GTDB): domain Bacteria; phylum Acidobacteriota; class UBA6911; order RPQK01; family JADFOI01; genus JADFOI01. The sequence goes on along the minus strand of JAPUKI010000089.1, from coordinate 3,725 downwards.
GCTTTCCCTCCATGGATTGCTTCATCTTCTGGGATACGATCACGATGCCGATCAAGGAGCAATGGAAACGCTTGAGAGAAAACTGAGGAGGGAATTTCAACTTCATTGAGTTGGTCTAGCCTGGGATTTTTCACAGTCGCTTGTTTCATTCTCTTGCTCTTCCTGCTCTCCATTCTTGAGAGTTCCGTCTCGCGCCTCTCCCGACTGACACTGAGAGTTCTGGCCGAGAGAGAAAAAAGCCCCAAACTCCATCTTTTGGAGGCCATCGCAGGGGATCGAATCCAGTTTCTGCTGCCCTTGAAGTTTGGAGCTCAGCTGTCCATTGTCAGCTCAGCCGTCCTCGTCTCCTGGTTGTTCTTCAGTTTGGATGTGGCCTTTGCTCCCGGGTGGGCCTTGGCTGTAATGGTGGCGATCGTTTTCCTGTTCCGGCAGCTGTTCCCGAGAATGATCACTCAGTATCAGGCGGAACGGGTTCTCCTCCGTTTTCTACCCCTTTTCAGAAATTTCTATCCAGTTTTGTGCTGGGTGAGCTCACCATTGACCACCCTCTTGCGGGTGTCCAAGGCTTCCAATGAGAGGAACCATGTGCCCAACGGTCCTGAAGAAGAAGCGAGTGAGGAGGAAATACAGGCTTATCTCGGGGTGGGAGAGGAGGAAGGAATTATAGAGGAGGATGAAAGCGAGTTGATCCAGTCTGCCCTCGAATTCGGGGATAGACTGGTCCGTGAAATCATGACTCCACGCACGGAAATCGTGGCCATAGAGGAAAAGGCGACGATTGCTGAAGTGAAAGATCTCATCGTCTCCAGCAAGTTCTCGCGAATCCCGGTTTACCGGGAACTGCTCGATCAGACGATCGGCTTCGTGTACGTCCGCAATCTTCTGAGTTATCTCAGCGACGGGGGAGGGGAGGCTCCCATTACCCCATTGATCCATAAGGCATTGTTTGTGCCTGAGACAAAGAAGGTATCGAAATTGTTAAAGGAGATGCAGCGCAAGGCAGAGCATCTGGCCATCTTGATTAATGAGTACGGAGCTGTATCAGGATTGGTGACGATGGAAGATATGATCGAGGAGATTGTGGGAGAGATCCGTGATGAGGACGAACTGGAGAGAATCGATCTGACTGACGCGGGGGACGGAAGCTACATCGTCAACGGAGGAGCCGAGATTAAGGAGTTGGAAGAGACCCTCGGCATTGATTTCGGAGAACTGGATGTTACAACCGTCTCAGGGCTCATTGTGGGCCATCTGGGCAAAGTTCCTTCTCCCGGCGAAACCGTCCTGTTGGACGGACTGTTGGTTGAAATTCTCAGCTCGGATCAGAAAAGGATTCAAAGCATGCGAGTGAGGAAGTCGGAACAGAGAGAGCCAGAAGGAGAGAAAGAGGGGAAGAGAGACAGTCAATAAAAGAGAGCAGGGTGGAACTGGGAGACGAAACCGAAGCAGGGCACGAACGGTTCATGAAGCGGGCCATCGCTTTGGCCCGCCGGGGGATGGGTCGAGTCAGCCCGAATCCTCTGGTGGGAGCAGTAGTTGTCCAGAACGGGCAGATCGTGGGTGAGGGGTATCACCTCTACCAGAAAAAGGACCATGCCGAGGTTGTGGCGCTCCAGAGCGCCGGCTCGCGGAGTGCCGGAGCCAGCCTTTACATCAATCTGGAGCCCTGTACCCATCACGGAAGAACCCCTCCCTGTGTGGATCGAATCGTTGAGGCCCGTGTGAGCAGGGTATTTGTGGCGGGTAGAGATCCCCACCCGCAGGTAGACGGCCAGGGAATTGGACGGCTTCAGAAACAGGGTGTCGGAGTGCATGAGGATCTCTGCCGGGAAGAAGCCATTCACCTCAACGAAAAGTTTTTTCACTTCATTGAGACGAGCCGGCCCTTTGTGCTCCTCAAACTGGCACTGACCCTGGACGGCAAAATCGCTACCAGTGGCGGTGAATCTCAGTGGATTACCGGCAGCAAGGCCCGAAAAGAGGCCCACCGGCTCCGTTACGAGTATGATGCGATTCTGGTGGGAATCAATACCATCCTGCAAGACGACCCCGCCCTGGACGTTCGTTGGACCCGCCCCAATGCCATTGTCAAGGTGATCCTGGACTCGAGTCTGCGCACACCCGTTGAGGCCAGGCTTTTCAACTCCTCTGATGGCGTGATCATCTTGTGCGGCCGCCAAGTTCCAAAAAATAAGTTCGAGACCTTATCGAAACAGGCCACGGTCATTCAGGTGCCCGGGAAAAAAGGACAGCTTGACTGGAACGAAGTCCTGACACAACTGGGTCAGTTGAAAATGACCAGTCTTATCATCGAAGGAGGCAGCCGGGTTGCTGCCTCGGCCCTGCAAGCAGGAATCGTTCAAAAAATCAATTTCTTCTACGGCCCCAAGATTTTTGGAGGCAGTGGCCGCTCTGGCATTGAAGACCTGGGTGTCGGTCGCGTGGAGGAGGCACTCAAGCTGAGCGCTCTTCGGGTGAGACGCCTGACGCCCGATTTCATGGTGGAGGGCTACCTGGAGGTTTAGTCGGGAAGTTTTGGCGAGGAGCCCTGACAGGGCTCTTATCTTTTGCTGAATCCTCTCCAGGGGCTTGATCTTTATTGAGGCATGTAGGGGCGCACAGACGTGCGCCCACAAACCCTGCTGTATCAATTGCTTATAGGGCGCACGTCGGTGCGCCCCTACGCAAGAAACCTGGATTAGCCGGTTTTTGCGACACTCTCTCCAGTCCACGGGCCAGGATGCTTGAGAGGAATAGAGCCGGGACTAATAGGGCTCGAGTTCGCGAGTGCTTTCGCGCCAGTTCAGGACCCTCATAGGAAGCAGGTTGTAAGCCAGGGCAAGTCCTTGAGAGCTGTACAGGAAATTGCTGTTTCCATTTAAGTCAATGGTGGGGATCCCGTAGTCGTAAGTTCCATCCCCGTTGTCAATGACATCTGCAGTAAACAGGCCGCCGATAATCGTCTTATTGGCCCCACTCATGGTGAATTCTCCGCCCAGAACGAAAATTAAACCTGTGTAGGTGAAGGCCCCATTGAAGTTGAGATTGCCCTTGACCACGAGCAGTCCTGCGCCCGTGCCGTCCGTCTCCATTATGGCATTGCCATCAATGAGCGTGATCTCAGGACTGGCTGGTGTGCCCCATTCCACATTGGTATAGGTTCCCGCAGGAAGGTTGTTGTCGGCGAAGGAGGCGAGCTGCTCCACCAAGGCCATGAGCCAGTTGGGATCGAAGATATTGGCCGCGTCGGGGTCCGGACTGGACAGGATGGAGTCGGTTGCGTCCATGAGGGAGGGAAGGGGACCGAAATCGCCGTCCACCCCCACCAGATTGTCCATTTGCATACCTGCCAGCCCGCCAAATGCTGAGGCTGCAGCGGTTGCCGCATGCCCTGCGCCCGGATTATAGTTGAGTAAACCCAGGCCCGGTTTGGCAGCACCGGCGATGGCATTTCCGTTGATGTCATGCTGGTTTCCGTCAAGATCAAAGGTATTGCCGTTGTAGGATATGTTCACGTCGGGTCCATAGACGGTAAAGGACTGGTCAAAGTTGAATGTGGTATCGCGCCTCAGGGTGGTCTCAATGATGGCAACGGCGTTTTGAGTTGTGGTCCCGTAGACGCGTCCCTCGGCGGCAGATCCGCGATGCACTCCCATCACTCTGAGAATGACGACGCTGTCGGAGTCCGCAAGCGGATCACCGTCACCATCGTCATTGTCAGAAAG
>JAPUKI010000088.1 GCA_027295745.1 Acidobacteriota bacterium | reverse complement strand
GGTTCGGTACCTGAGTAGCGAATCACAACTCGTCCTCTCTCCCCGAGCTTTTTACTGGCCGCTTCAATTTCCTTTTGAATCTCGGCTATCTTAGAATAATCGCGCTTCTTCCTGACCCGAACATTGATCAGGATCTGTGGAAACTTCTCAATCCCTCGAGCCAGGTCACCCAATGACCCACCCTCCTCCAACAGGATCTGGCTCATCTTCAAAGCACTCAGGATTCCATCTCCCACTAAGGTGTTGGCCATCATGATCACGTGCCCGGACTGCTCACCTCCCAGAGCGTGGTTTCCTCGAAGCATTTCACCCAGGACATAGCGATCTCCGACCTGGGTGCGCAACATCCGTATCCTTTCTTTTTTCAGTGCCACTTCCAAGCCTTTATTGGCCATCACCGTGGAGACTACACATCCGGACTCCAATTGTCCCTTCTGCTGAAGAAATCGTGCCAGGATAAAGAGAGTGAAATCCCCGTCCAAAAGACTACCCTTTTCATCACAGAAAATGGCGCGATCACAATCTCCATCAAAGGCCACACCCAAGGAAGCCTGCGAATCGACCACGGCCTGAGCCATCCCTTGGGGGTAGACAGCTCCACAGTCGTGGTTGATATTCCGACCATTGGGTTCGGCATTGATGACCACCACCTCAGCCCCCAACTCTCGAAACACTTGAGGAGCAATGTGAAACGCCGCACCGTGGGCACAATCCAAGACGATTTTAAGAGCCTTGAGATCACCCACCGATGAGACACTCCGCAAAAAATCAATGTAGCGTCCTACCAACTCGCCATTAAAGGTAATGATCTCTTCCTGATTCCGATCTTTGGCAATCAGTGGAAGAGGATCGGAATTCGAATCTCCGGCCACTTCCTCTTCGATCCACTCTTCTTCTTCGTCCGTCAGTTTGATTCCGCTTCTGGAGAAAATCTTGATTCCGTTGTCTTTGTAGGGGTTGTGTGAAGCGGATATAACAATTCCCGCATCAAAAGGAACATCGCGGGAAAGAATGGCCACCCCAGGCGTTGTGATCACATCCGCCAGAGTCACCATCCCTCCCTGCCAGACGATGGCTTGTTGCAGAACATTCTCGATCCAGAGCCCACTGGCCCGAGTATCTCTGCCAATCAGGATGCTCCGTTTGCCGGAGCGAACGACGGCCTTGCCCAATTTGTAAAGGGTGGAAAGATCTAGCGGATATTCGCCGGCGATTCCGCGTACACCATCGGTCCCGAACAGCTCACCCATGTCACCTGACTCTTCTTACCTTGATGCGGTCTGGAATCACCTCTTGTAGTCGGAAAGTGCCTGCATACTCGTCAGATATTAAGGTAATTTGTGGGGCCAGTTCGTAGGACTCTTGTCGCGGCTCCAAGGTCTCGACGTTCACCGTAGCCTGAAAATCCTGCACCGTGAGCTCTCCGGAAAACGAGAGGGGCACGGTCCCAAGGATCTCCACCCGCCGGGTCATCAGCGTCGCTTCAACGCCCTTCGGAACCAATTCGATGGGAATTCTGCGAATTTGCACTTCCCGTCTTTCCTCTTCGATCGTGACAATAATATCCACCGAAACGGGTTCCATACGCAGAGCAACCTCACCGATATCCACTGCTACGTTGCTCACCAAGGTCGAAGACAATCCCGTGATCCTAATGGGTTCGGTTTGAGCCTCAGAGACCTCCTGGACCCGCGATTGGGGGCCAATAATGGTCACCCGAGGAGCTTGCACTTTGGTGACCTGAAATCCTTCAGCAGGCTCACCCACCAGTTCAGGCACAACCGCGATACTCTTTCGTACAGTGTTTTCCAACAGCAGGCGGATGCTGGTCGGAGAGATACTGACGACTTCCACACCAGAAGGCCTGCCTGAGATGTTGTCTGCAGTTAAAGGATACGACTTTTCGGCTCCGGGGATAGATCCTCTGAGGTCTATTCTGACGGTCAGACTTCCGTCTTCGAAGTTGGAAGTGCCTTGCCGGGAACTCAGGACCACATCCACTCGTCTTACATAGTCGTTGGAAATTTCCGTCTCGGGGGCCATGTTCACAAAGTCGACGGGAAGAGCAAGTTTTTGCTGGACTGTCTGCTGGCCGGCAACCTGTAACCAGAGCAGTAAAGCAAGCAAAAGAGAGATCGCTTTGAGCCCAATATTGTTGAAGAGAAACTCCCGCAGAATGTTCATACAGCCTGTTCTTGCTGTTCTATTTCCTTTTGCACCTGGGTTTTAAAGTTGCGGGCTTGGGCCTGACCCTCCATCGTTTTCTGCAAAACCTTGAGCAAGCGAGGGCCATCCAGGTTGCGCACGATTTCTCCACCAAAAACAACCGAGGTTTTACCGGTTTCTTCAGAAACAACGACAGCCACAGCATCGGTTTCCTCGGTAATCCCGATAGCAGCGCGGTGCCGAGTCCCCAATTCCTTACTCAAGTAGGGATCTAGAGTCAGGGGTAAAAAGCATGCGGCCGCACTGATCCGGTTCTCCTGTAGGATGACCGCCCCGTCGTGCAGAGGGGTCTTAGGATTGAAAATCGTGACCAGAAGATCATAGGTCAAAAAGGCATCCAACTTGATCCCGCTTTCGATGTAATTTTTCAGTCCAATCTCTCTCTCGATGACGATCAGCGCTCCTATCCTCTGGCTGGAGAGAGTAGTGGCAGCCAGTATAATCTCGTCGAACTGTTTCTGAGGTTTTTTACCCGTGAGTCTCAGGATAAAACGTCCCCTTCCTAATTGAGCCAGTCCCCTTCGAATTTCTGACTGAAATATGACAATCAGGGCAAAGATAAAGTAGGTGAAGAAATTGGCCAACAACCATTCGATGGTTCTCAAGCCCAGGGCATCGCTCAGGTAGTAGAAGAAAAATACAGAAGTAATTCCCAGCGTCATCTGCCACCCCCGGGTACCCTTGATCAGCAGCAGGACCTGGTAAAGAATGAAGGCGATCACCAGGATATCAATGAGATTCAAGATCAATCTGGAGCTGAAATCGGCCATTATTGCAAACGACTCTCCGTCAGGATGGCGTCCGTGATTTGGGCAACCTGGCTCATCTCCGCCACATCATGCAACCTTACGATGTGGGCTCCCCGCATGATGGCAACTGCCACAGAGGCCGCGCTACCCCAGATTCGGTCTTGAGCGGGAATGTCCAAAATTCCGCCCAGAAAACTCTTTCGAGAGGTTCCGACCAGCACCGGTAAATCAAAGGTCTCGAGAAACGATAACCGGTTCAAGATCCGGCAGTTATCTTCAACCGATTTACCAAAACCAATACCTGGATCGATGATGATGCTCTCCTCCGGAATGCCGTTTTCGGAGGCCTTCGACACCGCTGCCCGCAGATCCGTCTGAACCTCCTCCAGGATATCCTCACTGGGAGGGATTTCCTGCATGATCTGAGGAGTCCCACGCATATGCATCAGCACCACCGCTGCATCCCACTCCTTGACCACCCGCGGCATTTCCGGATCCAGACGAAAGGCGCTGATGTCGTTGACAATATCTGCTCCTTCTTTGAGTGCCTCACGTGCCACCTCAGATTTGCAGGTATCCACCGAAATGAGCACCGGCACCTGTTTACGAACTTCCTGTAGTACCGGTAAAACCCGTTCCAGTTCTTCCTGGACGGATATCGGCTCAGCGCCAGGTCGGGAGGATTCCCCGCCCAGATCGATGATATCGGCACCACTCTCAACCAGCTGAAGACAACTCTCCACTGCTTTTGAACGCTCGAAAAAACGGCCCCCATCGAAGAAGGAGTCG
>JAPUKI010000087.1 GCA_027295745.1 Acidobacteriota bacterium | reverse complement strand
ATTTTTTCAAAGTCTCTCGGGTGAGAGCGTCCTCGTGACCAAAAGCCGGGACAGTCAAGCACAAAGTCATGACAAGAAGAAAAAGTTTTCTCATGGCATTCCCCTCTCTTTACCTAATCTTAGATGTTGACAGGACATTTTAGTTGATTCAAATGCCTATTTTACAACTGTTTTCTCCCAAACCAAAAGGAAATGTGGAACAGCAGCCCCCGGCTTGGCCCGTGGGCTAAACAGGCTCGCCTGAAACCCACGGCTCTGTTTGAGACTTGTCAGCTCCGTCAGAGCCGCAGGCTTTAGCCTGTGGGCCTGGCTGCCTGGATAAAATCGGTGACCACCCGCGCGAAGTCCTCCGGATACTCCCGGTAGCAGTAGTGGCCCGCCTTGTTGAAGATGTGCATCTGAGCACGGGAGACGCTGGGGGCCAGCAGGTTAAACAGCTCCATTCCAGAGGTGATCACTGCTGAGGGGTCATTGTATCCCCACACAAGCAGGGTGGGAGTCTTGAGTCTTCCTTCCTTGATCCACCGGAGTGTCTGTTCCTTCTGCTGGCCCAGCTGAGGAAGAAACAGACTGGAAAACAATTTTGACATCTTTCTGATGGCTTCAAGGGACTGAGGAAGGGCAGCCACCTGGTGTCTGATGGCGATCCAATCCTCAGTCACATGCTCAGCAGAGGAGGAAAAGGCCTCACTCACCCACTGAAGACTTTCCTTCGTGAGCAGCGGTTGGGGGGCATGAGAGAGAAGTTTGGCGCGGCGCATCTGGGAACGCTCTTTTTCGCTGCTGGGATTCTCACCTGGCGCCAGGGTTGCGCTATCAACGATCACCAGAGTTCGGACCAACTCGGGGTGCTCCAGGGTCAATCGAGTGACCAGATAACCACCCCGTGAGTGACCCACCAGGTGGACCTTCTTCAGGCCCATCTTCCGGATGAAATCATAGGCATGTTCAATGACTGCTGCCATGGTGTACTCCTCATCCGTTTGAGGAAGGTCTGTAAACCCCTGTCCAAGCTTATCCGGAGCATAAACATGGAAGGATTTTACGAACCACGGCCAGTTCCGATCCCAATTATCGGCCAGATCAATGTTGTCGTTGTTGCCAAAGTTCCCTCCATGGAAAAGGATCAGCGGCTCTCCTGTTCCCTCATCAAAGTATCTTGTGTTGACCCCGTTGATCCTGACGTAGTGAGGATTTTCCATAATTCACCTCCCCTTTAGCCGGGATTATGCATAAATTTTCTACTGTGGCGCCCAAAGCATCCGCCCTGACTGCGTTGCGCTCCCTCGGCCTCCTCAACGTACTCAAGAGTACGTTTGCGGTGCCCTGGGGCACCAGCTTGCGGGTCACGCGCCTGGTCAGGACGGCGATTTCGACGCCTCGTTACGAAAACCTATGCATACTCCCGGCTAGGCCTCGAATCCGGGCCCGGGAAGAAAGCGACCCGTACCTGGTTGGGCGACAACTTTGCCATCACTTGCCACCAGAGTTCCCCGCACATAAGTGGCAACGGGACGGCCTTGCACTCTTAGGCCATCATAAGGCGTCCATCCCGCCTTGCTGAGCATGGTTTTGTTGCTCAGTGTGTGCGTCGCTTTCATGTCGATGAGGACCAAGTCAGCGTCCCCTCCGGGCTGCAGGTTTCCTTTCCTGGGCCAGAGTCGGTAGAGTTTAGCAGGCCTTTCGGCCACCAGCTGCACCATGCGCTCAAGGCTCAAGCGACCGGCATTCACCGCATTCAAGAGCAGAGTGAGAGTGGTCTGCACACCTGGTAATCCGAAGTATCCCTCCCACATATCATCGATCCCTTGGGCTTTTTGGGCAGCGGTAGAGGGAGCATGATCGCTTGAGATGTGTGTAATGTCGCCACCTGCCAACCGCTGCCAGAGCCCCTCTGCCTGCTCTTCACTCCGCGCCGGCGGCGTAAATTTGCGGTAGGGTCCGTGCTTGAGAATATCGGCCTCGGAAAGATAGAAATACTGCGGACATGACTCTGCCCACAGCTTGGCTCCCGCCTGACGATCCCTGGCTACAATGTCGAGAACTTCCGGATGGCTGACGTGTGCGATGATGGTCTTCGCACCACCGAGTCTTGCCAGGAGAGCGACTGTATTGGTGGCGACTTGCTCGGCCTCCGGACTTCGCCACTGGCAGAGAATTCCATAGTCCTTCCGACCCAGCTTTTTGAGCCGCACCTCATTATCAGCCGTAATGAACTCATCTTCACAATGGACCAGGCAGAGACCATCAAACTTGGCTACGGCTTGAAAGAGCTGGAGCATCCTGCCCGCTAAGATTGCCGGCACCCCATGGGTCGAGCAGGTAAAAACTTTGAAAAACTGTATCCCAGCACGCCACAATTCTTCCACCTGTGGAATGTCCTCGGGCCACACATGGGCTCCCAGCCCATAGTCTACGACGGACCGATCTCTAAGGTGTGCAAGCTTTTCCTGCAGAAAAGAGGTATTTCGAACCGGGTGGCTGTGGGTATGCTCGATCACTGTCGTGACCCCACCCACAGCTGCGGCGTTCGAGCCCGACACAAAGTCTTCGCGGCTGTTATCGCCAGGATCTTGAAAGTGGACATGCCCGTCGATCATCCCGGGGAGGACCAACAGGTCCGATGCATCATGGTGCTGGCGTGCCTCGAGGCGATCGGAAGTTACATTGGCGATGACACCGTCTTGCAAGTAGAGGTTTTTGTTTTCGCGGCCAGTCGCTGTGACAAGCGTGCCGCCCTCGATTGCGAGATCGTATTTCATCAGTCTTGGAAAAACGTGTGGAGTTGAGCATCCGAATTGAATCCATTTCCCAAAACCAGCATGAGCTTGATCCTGGCTCTTGGCCCAGAGAGATAATGGGCAAAATAGCATCCCAGCTTTTTCAAGTCTCGATGAGCCCCTTGGTAACCGTACTCGTCGACCACTGGTCCAATCCCACATCGAGTGGTTATGACCACGGGCACCCTCGACTCCACAAAGTCTGCCAGTACAGGTATGACCTTGGGAGGGACTCGTCCCCCTCCCAAGGCTTCGATGATGACTCCTCGAGGTCTCATCTTTTGAATGGCCTCTAACAGTGTCACTTCAAAGTCAGCAGTGAGCGCCACCAGAGGCACCGGAGTCACATAAGTCGCCTCCAATTTCTGAACAGGGCGGGATATCCTTCGCTTGATGTAGAGTTGATCAAACGCTATCTCACCAAGAGGGCCGTATGGCGGTGACTGAAAAGCATCGACCCGTTGGGTGTGGAATTTTCTCACCTCTTCAGCGGAATGAACCTGTTCGTTCATGACGATGAGCACGCCCATGTCCCGGGCCTCAGGGGAAGCTGCGACTCGAAGGGAAGAGACCAGATTTCTCAGACCCTCGTATCCCGTTTCATCTGCCGAACGCATGGCGCCAGTGAAGACCACCGGCTTGGAAGCTTGGTAGCATAAATGTACGAAATAGGCTGATTCCTCCATGGTATCGGTTCCGTGGGTGACAACAATTCCATCCAAATCCGGGTTGGCCGAGTGGCTCTGGACCTTTTGAGAAATCTCCTTGATTGTCTCAAGTGACATCTGGGCACTGGGGATATTGACGATATCCTCTGCAGAAATCTCTATGTCACTGGGACAAAGCGAGGCCAATTGCTGCTGGAAGTCTCGGCCCTTCAAAGATGGAATCGGGTGCGGGGAGCTCGGGGTCTGATCCATTGCGATGGTCCCACCTGTGGACAGAATCACTACTTTCCCCATCTCTCATCTCTCCAAGAAAATCCGCCCACCAGAAGATATTTGGGAATCCAGCCTTCCTATATTACAGATAATCGTTGACGTGGCAATTTTCCCTCTGATAGTTTAAGCACCATGAAACAGATAGAATTCAGATTCTTACCCTTGTTATTGGCCTTGATCGTCATTGGCTCCTCAGTTTTGCTGGCCTACTCCTATCTTCAGTCCTCGGTGAGTGGCCGTCAGGAAACAGCCCAGCAATTTGAAAGCAATGAGCTGACAGAAGAGGCCATTGCGGAGTACAAGCAGGTGATTGAGTTTCTCGGCAGTTCGTCTCTGCTCAGGGGGCAGTTCGAAGAAGATTATTCCGACGCCATGATTGGTCAGTTGAGACTTCTGTACCAACTGGAACAATATGACGATGCGATCGAGTTGGCCGAGATTTCCATTAATGAGGAAATCACAGACTCGGCAGCAGCGTACTTTTGGAGCGGCAATGCATACTTCCAGAAGGGAATTCATGAAGAAATGATGGAGGATGCATTCGCCTGGTTTCATCGAGCCCAGGATGAGTATCGAAAGGGCTTGGAAAAAGATGCTGGGCAGAGATGGAACCTCCGATACAACTATGAGTTAGTGAGGACAGCACTAGAGCAAGCGGAACAAGAGGAGGAAGATGAGCCGGTAAAGATTCTGCGACCCAGAGATCAAATTGAACAAGCTGACGCCAAGGTGGCAGGGTAAAAGCCGTGTCCTTTGGCGCTCCAAGATACCTCAATCTGCTTTTTCTCCTACCCCTAGCCATCTTCCTCTTCTGGATCATTGTCCGCCACGTGGAACAAGTGAGACTCCAGTTCCAGATGGAGCAGGTTTTGCGTTCCAGCTCTTTCTCAAGCCAATTCCGTTATGTTCGGTTAACCTTTTTGTTTGTCCTGGGATGTGGAAGTTTAATCCTGGCTCTAGCTGAGCCTCAGATCGAGATCAAGAGAGAGGAAGATGTCTACAGGAAAATCAATGTCGTTTTTCTTCTGGACACCTCCCTCTCCATGAGGGCCAGGGATATCGCCCCCTCGCGAATCGAACGAGCTCGTCAGGAAATTCAGAACTTTATTCTGAATCGACGTGAAAACATCGGTCAAATAGGGCTCATCAGCTTTGCCGGAACGAGTATAATACTCTCCTATCTGACCGATGATCCTTCCAACATCCTTTTTTACCTGGACTATCTGGAGACGGACTGGCGACCAACTTTCGGAACCGATATTGGTGCTGGATTCCAGAACGGTCTTGTGCTTTTGGAAAAGGAGCAGGGGTTAGACAGCACACTTCGACCTGAGGACATTACGTTCATCTTAATCTCCGATGGAGAGGACCATGGACTCATCTTACGGCAAGCCGTACAGAAGGCCTTTGAATTGAAGGTGCGCACCTATAGTGTCGGTCTGGGAACGCAACTTGGAGGCTACATTCCTATGGGGGAGAGGGATGGGCACACCGTTTTTCTGGTGGATGAGGAGGGTGACAAGGTACTGGCGACGTTCGATGAAGGCACTTTGCGTTGGGTGGCTGGTGCGACAGGCGGTCGCTACTATCGATCGCACACGGGCACAGAATTAAGAGAACACCTGAACGAAATTCTTTGGAATGAAAGAAAAGTGATTGGTACACGATTGGTAACCGAGAAGACTCCCTTGTACTATTGGTTCATCGTTTCTGGATTTGCTGCATTGGCAGTATTTTTTATTGATTGACCCAGTCCAGCTGTGCACTTAGTATAGCTGCTTCCACGGAAGAAAAATGGAAAAAGAGGAAACTTTAGAACTTCTCAAAAAGATCGAAAAGGAGATAAACCAAATCATCATCGGGCAGGACCGGATGATCCGTGACCTCCTGCTCGGTCTTTTCACAGAAATCCCCTATTCATTCAAGAAAGAGGAATCCGAGAATGGCCATCGTGGGGGTTGTGCTCATATTCTGCTGGAAGGAGTACCTGGAACGGCCAAAACGCTGGCGGTAGTGGCTCTTTCCAGTGTGGTTAGCGCCAAGTTTCAGCGCATTCAGCTCACTCCCGATCTTTTACCGGCAGATATCGTGGGGACGCGCATCTTTGATCCCTCCAAGGGGACTTTTGGAGTTGAGCACGGGCCGATATTCACAAACATCTTATTGGCGGATGAGATCAACCGGGCTACCCCGAAGACGCAAAGCGCCTTGCTGGAGGCGATGCAGGAACGTCAAGTCACCCTGGGAGACAACACCTTTAAGTTAGATGATCCATTCTGGGTGCTGGCAACTCAAAATCCTGTCGAGCAAGAAGGAGTCTATATCTTGCCCGAGGCCCAGAAAGACCGATTTTCCATGATGTTAAAAGTGGACTATCCAAAGCACGAAGACGAGTTCACAATGCTGCAAACCGACATGGGCAAGATCACCCTGAAACCTTTAATAGACCCGAAGACGGTGATTGAGATTCGAGAACTCATCAGCAAAACCTATGTCGACGACCGATTGAGAGAATATATTGTGCGGCTGGGAAGGGCGACCCGGGAACCCAAGGCCTTCGGACTCAACAGTATCGAGAATGCCGTTACCGTGGGGATCTCACCACGAGCCTACCACCACCTGCTTGCTCTTTCCAAGACCGTGGCTTTCTTCCGTGAAGGGGACTACGTGATGCCTTGCGATGTCAAGGAAATTGCTCTTCCAACTCTCCGGCACCGGATTATTCGCAGCGTTCAGGCGGAAGCCGCCAAGGTAAGCACCGACGACATTCTTAACACAATTCTCGAGGGAATTCCCATCCCCTGATTGGGTGACCCCGCCGGCCTTCGGCCGACCGAAATCCCAAATTTCAAGGGCGCGTTGCTCAAATCATTTCCATCCCGTCTTCGCGGCCTGAGGCCGCTCCCACATTCTCCAAGCCACAAGGACCAGAGAAGGTGGGAGCCGCCTCAGTGCGGCGAATGAGACGTAAAATCATTTGAGCAACACGCCCCCCAAATCCCAAATTCGAAACCTGGAACCACAGCTGGCAGACCGGCTGTCTGTATTTAGCCTGCATTGCTCAACTGTTAGAAATGAGACTCCTGCCCGGGGAAGGTCCGTCCCATCAGCTCCATCGGGTAAGCCACGCTTCCCTGCTCAACGATCTTTTCTGTGGTCAACCATGAGAAAATCGTTTCTACATTTCTGAAAATCAGCGCCCTCCCGGCGCTCTCGCCGTACCCGACGGGTTTCTCCCCAGGTCCACCGGGGGAGCCAACCACGATACGACCGACAGCCCCCAGTCGCTCATGCCGACGGCTGAAATAATCATAGGTGCCTTCCTCTTCAAAGACCCATTCGAACCTGGCTCTTGGTGAATTCCCTTCAATGAGAATCCCTGAATCGAAAGGGCGCGCCCCTTCGGGAATACGCAGTTCGTGGTTGGCATTGGAAGGATGAAATGCGGTGACGGAGCCTCCCCATTTTCGGCAGATCCATCGAATCTTCTGACCCGGCTGGACATGAACTCCCACAGGATCAAAGTACCACCTCCCAATGGCGTAGAAGGCACCGATTCTGATCTCCGTGACTTCTTCCCCACCCATTTCCTGTGCGCCCAACTCCCGGGTCCACCCCATGCCATTGGCCAGGGTGGCCGTTGCTACACTCGCCGCCTTCAAAAAGCTTCTTCGATTCATCTCTGAGAACATCCCTCCCTCTCTGCTCTAGCCCGGATTATGCAATATCCCAGCTAGGAAGCCTATTGGTCGTCGGGGCTGAAGGCATAAACTGCATATCGCTTGTCCCCGCCCGGCCTCCATCCAAGGGTGTCACCCGTACTGGTGTAGAGCGTACCTTTGGATATCGCCATCCCGCCTCTTAACATTCCTGGAAATTGGTACGACCACAGCTGCTCTCCACTCTTCACATCGACAGCCTCCAGCATGCCATTGGCCAATCCCTGGTAGAAAACCTCGTTGGCCACAGCCACAGGTCCACGTACGTAGGCCGGGTTGGCAATCCACCACATAATGTCTCCAGTATAAGCATGGAGTGCCGCTGTGACAGACATGGCTGATCTTCCACGAACAGGTGCGGCGTTTGATACCACTAAAATACGGTTATAGGCCACGGCTGTACTGTTGAGTATGGGGCCACTAGAAGGACTAGCCGCAGTCAACATGGCTTTCCAGTAGCGCCTGCCCGTATAACGATTGAAACAGTACACCCCGGCCTTGCTGGCCGCTACTACACATTTGCGGACTTCGCCTTGCTGGACCGGATGCACTGCATCAAAGATCATGGGATGACAGCTAAAATCGAGGTCGAAGGCATCGGCAGCTCTCACCTGGTCATACCAGATCATTTCTCCTGTGTCCGCGTCGAAGGCAAGCATACTTTCGCTGAACAGCATGGGATCCGGTGGCATATAACTCTTCAAACTACCGGTGGCAAAATAGACAATGTTGGCAGTCTCATCAATGGCCGGGGAGGTCCAGATCGAACCTCCGCCCTCTCGACTTTTATCCACCACATAGAAGCGCCATCTGACCTGACCCGTTGCCGCATCCAGACAAACCGCCTGCGCCTGGGAGGAGGAGGTTCCTACGAAAAGTCGGCCCCGGTGTGCTGCCACAGAACAAAAGATCTGGGCCCGATTCCGAAAAGGATCGTCATCCAGTTGGGTATGCCAAATTTCCTCACCGGTAGCCGCATCCAGACAATGAACCTGGGCAAGACCGGTCCCAAAGTACAGCCGCCCATCCTCATACTGCGCCGAGGAACGGACTCCTTGATTTCCGGCTGCTGGATCAGGAGAGTATCCTGCAAAGAATCTCCACTTTTCCTTGCCCGTGGCTGACTCCAATGCATACTGATAACCCGACAGGGTTCCGAAAAAGAGTGTGTCACCCACAACCGTGGGTGTGGTTTGAATCGGGGCGTCTGTCTCAAACTTCCATTTCACCTTCAATCGACCGACGTTACTCTTGCCCAGTTGATCTTCCACTGGGTTAAATCGGGTATTGTGCAGATCGTATCCAAATCTGACCCAATCCCCCCTGCCAGTTTGCCCTAAGCCCTCCTGGCTCATCCCAGGAGGAGGCAGCTGCAGGGTGGGTACCAGGGCCGCCATGCTCCCGGCCAGGGTCATGTTTTTCACGAACTCCCTTCGTGTTACTTCACTTTTGTTGGGCATGATGACACCTGACAGCTGAGAACCGCTGACACCTGACAATAGATAACTGACGTGGAACTTGGAACTTGAAACTTGAAACCTGCGAACACGCGCGAAGCGCGCTCTAATATTCTTTCCACTTCACCTTCTTGAAGCGTTCCCTTCGCTCTTCTTCTTCCTCCCAGGTCAGGGGCCCTCGCCAGCCCGCTATGTCACAGCCATTTACCAAACCCGGCTGATTGGGGTTAGTGATCTGATGCTCATTATCGGAGGAAAGAATAGGAACGCCAGCCTCATCACGCATGATGGTGTGCTGGGGATAGTTCTGATAATAGACGACAAAGACTCGAAGACGCACTAGACGGTAAACACTTTGAAGCCTCCCCAACACCTGCGAGTCACTGATGTCGACCCCGTCGGCGATCATGTTCAAATAGTCTGCCCGGTTGGCCTCGGAAAGTTCAACGAATGTCTGCCCGCCAAAGTGGGCGGCACTCTCACTGTTGAAAAGGGCCAGATCCTCATCTGGAATGGAGTCAACTCCCTTCATGATCTCGGCAGTGATGTTGTAGGGCTCAAGGGTCTTGTAACCTGGATCACCGGGACTGGAGGGAATCAGGGTGTCGCCCAATTTGGCAAAAATCAGTTCGCGGTCATAGCTGGAAGGGAGAGCGCCTGCCACCTGGCCTCGGGAGAGACTCACCTGAGATACCGCCACGGCCACAGTGCTGACGCTGCCGTGTTTGATGAATTTTCTTCGGGAAACTTTTTCCTTCTTGGGCATCTTTCTTTCGTCTAACCTCTTGTATAATGGTCGGCAATGAGTCTACGCGCTGCAAAGGCAGCAATAGTACAAACGGGAATGCACTTATGCCCCAGGCAGGCTCTCGGGATCACGCTTCCATCACAGATCAGCAAGTTCTCCACATCGTGCGATTCAAAATGTG
>JAPUKI010000086.1 GCA_027295745.1 Acidobacteriota bacterium | reverse complement strand
TGAACGTGGGAATCGTTAAATCCCGGTAAGACGGTCTTCCCCTCTAAATCCACCTTTTCAGTTTGGGCTGCGGCCAGCGCCAGAATCTCGCTATCCGAGCCCACCGCTACAAAGTGGCCATCCTTGATGGCCACTGCCTGGGCCAGGGAAAAATCCTCGTCCACCGTCACAATCTTCCCGTTGTGCAGCACTAAGTCGGGCGCCAGAGCCTCTGGAACATCAGAGGCACATCGGCTGAAGAGGACTAAAGCAAGAAGCAATGAAAACCGCCTCCCTGTGAGTCTAGGATGGCCGGCTTTAGCCGGGCCGGGTTTCCTGGGACCGAAAGCTTTCAACGATGCCACTCCTCGTCTTCCCCTCAGGGGGTGTGTGTTTGTTCCAAATCTTAGATGGGAAGGGGGGCAAAGGCAAGGGGTGACAGGCAAATGATCAAGAAGATTCTTTTCGGGCAGGCCTGCAATGCCTATCTTCTGGTGATCGCTTGGAGTACCCTGACCGAAAGGAATTTCCTGCAATGTGTGGCAGACTTTCAATCGCTACCGGCTCGGATACCTTGAGGGTCAGGTTTAACGTTGAGATGACGGAAGATCTGCAGCCAAGGTATAACGCAGCTCCCACTCAATACTTGCCGGTCATTCTGAATCATGAACCGAGGACTATCAATCTCTGCAGGTGGGGTCTCATTCCCTATTGGGCAAAGGAGCAAAAAATAGGAAGCAGGCTGATCAATGCAAGAGCGGAGACATTGCTGGAGAAACCATCCTTTAGAAATGCCTTCAAGAAGCAGAGATGTCTGGTTTTGGCGGATGGTTTTTATGAATGGAAGCGAGTTTCGGATATAAAGAGACCCTATCGGATAACCATGAGAAATAATGAACCCTTTGCAATGGCTGGCATTTGGGATGTGTGGACAACTCCTGATGGTGAGGAACTCAGATCTTTTTCGATCATCACCACAGAGCCTAATGATCTCATGAAAGATTTACACAATAGAATGCCGGCGATATTGAAAAAAGAGAATGAGGAACGATGGCTGCAGGATATAGACTCTTCTGCGGCCCAGGAAATGCTGGAACCCTATCCCGGTGATGATCTTCTGGCCTATCCAGTCTCAAGCTTGGTCAACAGTCCCAGGAATGATACTGAAGCGATCACCCAGCCCGTATAGTTCGGCGGTGGCCCGTGGGCTAAAGCCCACGGCTCTGTTCGCCCGAGAACTTGCCTTTGACTGGGGGAAGATTTAGGATGCTGCCAAAAGCGCAATCATTATGGCTTTACTGTTAGAAAAGAAGGGAATGGAATCTATGAAGCGCCTAGTGTTCTCGATGATCGGCTTATACTTGGCTTCTGTCTTGGTTTTGATGGGTTGCAGTGGAGTTTGGGGGGATCAGGTCCAATCGGAGGCAGAGCTGGCCTGTCTGGCTTTGACCGGTGTGAGAAATCTCACCATTACATCGGCTGAACTGATTGATGCCACGGATTCGACACCCCAATACTGCTATGTGAAGGGAGTCATCCTCCCGGCCATCAAATATCATGTCCAACTGCCCCTGCCGGAGAACTGGAATGGCCGCTTTTTGAAGTCGGGAGACGGCGGCAAGGACGGGGATCTGGATTTTGCCAATGTCCGTCTGGCCCAGGGCTACGCGGTGGCCAACAGCAATACCGGTCACGACAGCGGAGCGGAACCGGGGGCAACCTTTGGCTATAACAACCGCCAGGCGGAAATCGATTTTGGTTACCGGGCGGTACATCTCACCGCCAACGCGGCCAAGACAGTGATTGATGCCTATTACGACAGGGCTCCTGAATTTTCCTACTTCGAGGGCTGCTCAACGGGTGGGATGCAGGCTATGACGGAAGCCCAGCGCTTTCCCTATGATTTTGACGGAATCGTGGGCGGTGATCCCGGGTTCTTCTATCAGGCGCTCAACATCAGCCATGTCTGGTACTTGCAGCAGATGTTCCTGAATGACTTTGCCGGCATGTTGGCCTATGACAAGGACGGGGATGGTACTTTTGACAGCATCAGAAAAGTGGAGATACTGGCCGAAGCGGTCATGGCCAAATGCGACGCCAATGATGGAATCAACGACGGGGTGATCGACAATCCGGCGGCCTGCGACTTTGACCCGGATGTGGATTTGGCCGGCATGATGTGCGCCGGGGACGTGAACGCCGATGGTTGCTTCACCACCGCACAACTGCACACCATCAAGGAATTTTATGGCGGCGCTCACGACAGCAAGGGGGTTTCCATTTTAAATGGGAAAGCCTTTGGTACGGAACTGGGTTGGGCCGGTCGCTATATCCCCTATGAAGGGAACTCATTCAGGGCTTCCCAACTGGGCACTTCGGGTGACCACATCAACTACCTTTTCTATGAAACTGACCCAGGTGTCACCATGCAAGATCTCTCCGATCCCTCTCTTGCTCCCGATAAAAACCAGATCCCTCCTGAGTGGTCTCTGTGGGAGTTCAACATCGATGATTTCACCGCGGGCAAGGGCGATCTCATGAGATCCATTACCGATGCAACTGATCCTGACTTAACCCGATTCCATAGCAAAAACGGCGGCAAGATGATTCTCTACACCGGTTGGGCTGATCCCTCACCTCCTGCTGCCAGACTGATCGATTATTACAACGAAGTGGTAGCCACAACCTTTGCAGGTGATCTGGAGACCACCAAAGAGAATTTAAGGCTGTTCCTGGCGCCTGGGATGGGTCACTGCGGAGGTGGGCCGGGCCCCAACACCTGGGATAAGCTGGCCCCGCTGGTGGACTGGGTGGAAAATGGCAATGCGCCGGAGTTCGTCGTTGCCACCCACAGCACCGATGGGGTAGTGGACAATGAGCGGCCCATTTGCGCTTATCCGGAAATTGCCGTCTACTCTGGACCGGCTGGCGGAGGAAACGATCCCGCCAATTGGGTGGCCAGCAATTTTACCTGCCAGTAATGGCGTTGCTGGGTCGTGACAAGCTCTTTGAGATTCTTTGGTGACGATTGTCACGGCAGTCCCCTTCCAATAGTGCCAAAGTAGGGATCAGGAAACAAAAGAAGTCTTACGTCTTCTGGGCCCGTTTCGAAAAAAGTATGAAGAGTAGAGTCCTGAAAGTCATTGCTGCTATGGCAGTCTCGCTGGTCCTTTCCAGGGCAATGGACGTCTCACTGCCGGACTTTGACCTTCTGTAACCATTTTCCTTGTTGCACTTCTGTTTTGACTTTAACACCTGGGGATTGCACACTTTAGAGTCGATGTATGTTGATTTTTCTGCGAAATCGTTGAAACATGGTGAACGGGCCTCAATAAGTTATGCGTGAAAAAAAGAAGGCTGCAGCTGCTCTGGGCCAGCGTGAATTGTCCAACTCGGTTCTGTTAAAAAGCGTCGAGCTCGAACCCATCTTGGAGATCCTTCAGGAAGGGGTTGTGAAGGAATTCGAGAAGGGAGAGGTGCTGATTGAAGTCAAGCAATCGAATCGCTGCCTTTATATGATTCTTGCCGGTCGTGTCAGTATCCAGCTGGAACCTCATTTGAGTCCGATAGCCATACTGGGACCTGGAGATGTGGTGGGTGAGCTGTCTCTCATCGATGGGCAGCTGACCACGGCTTTTGTCATGGCTGAGGCCTCTACCCGGGTGCTGGAACTCGAAGAACAAACCATGTCGTCCCTTCTGTTCACTTCGCCTGGTGTGGCTCGTAATCTCTTATTTATCATGGCGCGGCGGTTGCGTCATTTGACCAACCAGGAGTTGCGGCGCGAACATGCGCACTATGCGATCCGTCAATACGCACAGGATACGGTCATTGACACTCTCACGGGTCTTTATAATCGTCGCTGGCTGGACAGTATGCTGGTGCGGGAGTTGAACCGTTCTGAGCGGGATGATCGGCCCCTGGCCTTGCTGTTAATCAGCATCGACGCTTTCCAGGAAGAGACTGAAGACCATGGCGATCTGGCGAGCGAGCATATCCTCAATACGATCGCCTCGGTTCTTCAGGAAATCACGCGTCCCGGTGAGATGCTGGCTCGCTATGGGAAAGACGAATTTCTGACCTTGCTGCCGGACACTGATGCTTCCACGGGTCAGGAGGTGGGAGAGCGCTTGCGGCAGGCCATTCATCAGGCCGAGATATCCGGCTCGGACGAGGACTCCTCCTCTTCCGTAACCGTCTCGATTGGAGTGGCTGAACTGGTGGCTGGGGATACGGCCGACACGCTTCTCTCTGCCGTTGATTCGGCCCTCCACGAGGCCAAACAAGGTGGGGGCAACCGGGTGTTTCAACTCCCCCGCCCCTCTTGAAGCGGGCTCAGCGGCCCCTCTCAGTTCACCTCTCCATCCAGAAAAAATAATACATGAGAGCCAGAATCAGTCCGGTGCCCAGGTTCATGAGCACCCCGTTTTTAATCATCTCCCTCACCCGCACCAGACCAGTGGAGTAAGCAATGGCATTGGGCGGGGTCCCCACAGGCATCATGAAGTCGAGGGAAACCCCGATGGCTATCAGCATTGCCATGGCTTTCACTTCAATGTCCAACGCCTGAGCAACCGGAATCATCAACGGCACCAGAATGGCTGCAGAAGCGGTATTGCTGAGCATCATGGTGATGAAGATGCCGAAGAAAACCAGAATGAGTACGGTGAGGAAGAGAGGGACTCCGCCCAGGGACCTGGACAGTGTTTCAGCCATCAAGACATCGATCTTCACCTTCATGAGAGCACTGCCCAGTGAGAGGCCCCCGCCGAACAGAAGCAGGGTTCCCCAGCTGATCTTTCCCAAGTCGGTGTCATCCAGGAGTCCCATTCCGTACAGGAGAATGATGGGGAAAAGAGCGACAGTCGCTGAATCCAGGCCGGTGAGTTGTGTTGTGAGCCATCCCAGGGCAGTCAGGAGGAACACACCCAGGATGATCCACTGCTCTCGTGAGAACCCCGCTTCGCCTATGCTGACCTTTATCTGGTCGACCTCCGGCTTATTCAGCAGGCACACCATGAGCCACACGTAAAGGAGAGCCACGATGACAAAAGGAACCGTCTGCGCCATCCAGCCTAGGAAGCTGACCTCAATTCTCTCGATGTTGTTTTCAGCCAGGAACCTGACCGCGATCGCATTGGGGGGGCTGCCCACAATAGTGGCGACGCCGCCGATTGTGGCAGCGTAGGCTACCGCCAGAACACAACCCTTGGCAAACTTGGAGGTGCCGGACAACAGCCCATTTTCTTTCAGTACCACCAGGCAAATGGGAATCATGATGGCGGAAGCAGCGGTGTTTGACATCCACATGGAGAGAAAGGCAGTCACAAGCATGAGTCCCAGGATGAACAGATAGGGATTGGTGCCAATGCGCCTGAGCAGGGCACTGGCCAGGGAAGAATCCAGGCCGTATTTCTGCATGCCCCGGGCCAGAATGAACCCTCCCAGGAAGAGAACTATGACGGGATCAAAATAGGGCTGGAAGATCTCTTGTGTTCCAAACCCAGCCACAACAATCAGGAGAAAAGAAGAGATGAGAGAGGTGATGTACAGTGGTATCACCTCGGATACCCAGAGAACCACAGCCACCGCTACGATGGCCAGCACCTCCCGCTGGCGGGACTCCAGGACGGCTGACCCAAAGTGGACAAGGAATGCCGCCAGGCCGGCCAAAAGGAAAGAAACCACTCTCCTCCTGGTGGTTATCCGCTCTTCCATGGTTCCCTCATGGCTACAGGTGGATCTTGGGAGGAAGGGAGATCAGTGATAGTCACTCATTTCCCACGAAAGCCGGTGGCGATACTTCCGTTTTCCAGACAGGCCCGTGGGCTAAACAGGCTCGCCTGAAGCCCACGGCTCTGTTTGAGTCTCGTCAGCTCCGTCAGAGCCGCAGGCTTTAGCCTGCGGGCCGGCGACCCTATTTTCGAAGCCTACGACCGCACGACAGAACGCATTCGGCACCTGAGGTGCCTCCCACGCGCTACTGTCCCAGACTGAGAAGATTGGCCAGAAGACGATAAGCTCCCGGCACACCGGCCGGCAGCTGTCGCCACAGTCCCAAACCGACATAAATCCATCGGCCCTGCCCGTATTCAGCCTCCACCAGGGAACCCAGCTTGACTCCTTGATTGTATTCAAAGGGGTCCTGGATGGAGAGGAGGTCCCGGTAGCGTGGATCCTTCTCACCCATAAAGTAGAGGCCACGTTCCTGCACCCAGTCTTCCCAATCCCGCCCGGAAATCTCATTGGGGGTAAAGAAGACGGGATGAGCAGGCTCCAGGATTGTGGTAGGAGCGTTTTCATCCGTCACCCTCCCGCTCCCCACCTGGGCGGGATAAGGAGCATAGGGACTGTCCAGCATCTGGCGGCGGCCGTCAGGTCCTTGGGTAGTTTCGTTGAACTCGTACTTGTTGTATTGAACAATCATGGTCCCGCCCCCCTTGACCCAATCCAGCAGGCGGTAATTGTAAGCTTTCAGATCTTCTCGATTCAGATAGGCGCGAACCCCGGTGACGATGACGTCGTACTGGTCAAGATCACCAAAGGCCAGGTCATCCTCGCCGAGGAAGGTGAAGTCCACCCCCAGTTGACGGAGTGCTTCCGGGACCTTGTCGGCAACACCCATGATGTAGGCAATGTTCAAATCAGGTGTAACCTGGACATCGACGGCTTTCACCTGGACTGTGGAGGGATGATAGAGGAGACGGCGCTGGATATGGTGGTAGTCGATAACCTGATAACCCTGTTGATAGGTCTGACCCTGGAAGTACCCGACTGCGCGAATTTCAAAGTCGCCGGCAGAGAGGTTTTCGGGAGCGAAGATACGGAATCTTGTGGTGACAGATTGATTCTCGTGGGTGAAGGAAAGAGGGGCCTCCTGGGGAACCACCTCCCATCCCGCAGGGACCTCCAGTTGGACCCTTCCCGAGGTGGGCTCGCGGCCATTGTACAAGGTAGTGACGCGTATTTCGTGTCCCTGGTCGGCCTGTGCAAGGGGGAGGATGTTGATCTCGGGATTGACTCGTAAGGAGATGGCCGGCACCACCATGAGCGCATGTCGCTGTTCGCCGCCCACCCAGGGGCCTTCGTAGCGATAGCGAGCTGCAGACTCGAGTGTGGAAGAAGTCCCGTTGGTCTCAAAGATGACCCTGACGGTGACAGGAGGCGGGCTCCAAGGTTGGGTGGGATCTTGCGCTCTGATGGCCTCATAGCGATCCGCCTGGGGATTTCTCTGCCAGTAGGGCTGCGACAATTCGGCCCCGGCGGGCACGGTCACTCGAAAGCTGTGGTTCACCACTGCGGTGGGGGGAATCTGCCTGGGGGTCTTTTGTGCGCTTCTGATCAGCCAGCCGGGCGGCGCATCGATGTGGATGACGCTGATATCCAGGGGGGTGGGACCCCCATTGGCGATGGTCGCCACCAGCTCGAATTCTTGTCCTGGAATGACCATACCGTCATCCACAAGGGTCTCAAGTGAGAGTTGGCGGGCAAAGTGGAGTGCTTCCATGAAGTCCTCCTCCTTGCGGTCGAGCAGGAAGAGAATCTGGAATTTCGAGGCCGCCTGGAAGCGGGCGGCTGCAATCTTGCTGCGCAGATCTCGCACGGCACGCAGACCTCTGGCCAGGGGTGGAGCTGTGTTTTCAGGAGTGGCTGGATGGTAGGCGGCGACTGCGGCATCAATGTGCTCTTGAATCTCCAGCAGATCGTGGTGAAGAAAGGGAACGTTTTCTCCCTCTCCCTGGGTGTAGGTTTCAATGGCGAAGAGAGTGGTATCGATGCCATCAAAAAGATCCCTCTCCTGGGCGTCTGTTTCAATGACCTGGTCGAACCTCCTCCACTGGGAGGCATGTTCTCCCGGCAGAGCAATCATTTGCGACATGCCCTGGCATCGGTGGAAGGAGCGTCCCTGGGCTCCGACCTGGTAATAGGTTTTGCCCAGGAGAGGATCGTAGATGCCTGTCTCCATTTGCAGGACTTTGAGTTGATCCTCCTGGCGGCCGGCTTGCGAGCCTCTGCTGCGGTAGCGCTCGTAGATCTTCTTGGCCTGCCAGGGCCGCAGTCCCTCTGTGATTTGCTCGGGGAAGCGAGCAGGATCGGCCGCCGCACGAAAGGCCTCCTCGGTGATCAGGGCCGACGCCTGATGGTGCTGGCCGCCGCCTGTCCCGGTGCGTGAAAGGGTGGTGATGACGTCGGGTCGAAAGGTTCGTATCACCCGCACGACGTCCTTGAGGATTTCCTCTTTTCCCCATTTTTCCAGCGTCTCCACCACGTCAAAGGAATAGCCGAAGTCGTAGGCGCGGCCAAAAAATTGGCGGGTGGCATCATATCGATGCATGGACATCAGTTCCTCGGTGCGAAGAATGCCCAGCGCTTCAAAGAGTTCAGGACCAATTTCGTTTTGACCACCACCCCCCCGCGTCAAGGTGAGCAGACCGGTCCGTGCGCCTCGACCGCGGCTGAGCAGCATCAGCAGCCCATTGTCCTCGTCATCGGGATGGGCGGTCACCTGGAGAAAAGTGCTCGTGACGGGGAGCTTCCTGAGTGCGAAGGCAAGTCCCAGAGCTCCCTCATCGTAGGGAAGTGGGGCCAGCTGTGCAGCCAGGGGAGCCATCCCCAGGGACAGATTGACCAGGGCCAGGACAACAGTAAAGAAAGGGGAGAGTGATTTTAATCTCATGAGTCCTAGGACCTCTCGTTTAAGACTTCTTCGTAGAAAGCTTCATATTGGGGAATAATCAATTGACTGTCAAAAGAAGAGGCCACTCGTTCTCTGGCCTTTTTTTGAAAAGCAGCATAGCGTTCAGCCTGGGAGAGGAGTTCCAAGGCTTTTTTAGCCATCCCTGAAACGTCTCCCACCGGAAGTAGAAAGCCTGTTTCCCCGTCCACCACCACCTCCGGCAAGCCGCCAATGGAGGTGCCGATGACGGGGACACCGCAAGACATTGCTTCAAGAGCAACCAGCCCAAAACTCTCCTGCTCACTGGGCAAAAGAAACAAGTCAGTGCAGCTCAGCAGCTGTCCAATATCATCCTGTTCTCCCAGAAAGGAAACGTCCTGTGAGAGTTTGAGCTCCTTGACCAGTTGCTGGACAAATAATCGTTCAGGTCCCTCACCGACCAGAAGCAACTTCACGGGAATCTGCTCTCGAATGCGAGCAAAGATTCGAACCACGTCAGTGACCCTCTTCACCGGGCGGAAGTTGGAGGCGTGCATCAAGATCTTTTCTCCCTGGGGAGCGAAGTGTTCTCTGGTGCAATCGTTGGAGTCCCGGTCGTATCGCCGGGTGTCGACGAAGTTGTGGATCACCCGAATTTCACGGCGGATTGCAAACTCCTCCACGGTCCGTTTTTGAAGATATTCTGAAACAGCCGTCACCCCATCCGATTGCTCAATATTGAACTTGATCACCTGGTAAAAGGAGCTGTCCAGCCCCACCAGTGTGATGTCGGTTCCGTGCAGGGTAGTGATGGTTTTGATCTTTTGAGAGCCGAGTATCTGCTTGGCCAGGTAGGCACTGGCCGCGTGAGGGACGGCATAGTGGGCATGCAGGAGGTCCAGTCCGTATTCCTTGCTCACATCGACCAGTTTGGTGGCCAGGGAGAGAGCGTAAGGGGGGTATTTAAAGAGGGGATAAGAGGTTGCCTCGACTTCGTGGATGAAAACATTTTGATGAAAGGATCCCAGTCGAAAAGGAGTAGCGTAGCTGACGATGTGAACCTGGTGGTCCCGCTGGGCTAGGCCCAGGGCCAGTTCCGAGGCGACAACCCCGCTTCCACCATGGGTTGGATAGCAGATAATCCCGATTTTCACTTGAACAACTCTTAAAGAGATCCTTCCCAGTAGTCTGTCCCCAGGGAGCTGACGGGATCGTCCAGTCGAAGCGGTTCTCGGACCAGGAAAGCCTCACCGTAAGTGGTTCCGATCGAGATACCGTAGTGCTTGGCCCGCGTGATGATAGTCTCCAGAAACTGGGGCCGACTAATAAGGGTCTCCTCATCACCAAACTGGCTCTTTTCGGGGTGATGAAATTGAGATTTGTAGGCCTGAATCGCCTTTATTTTGCGATCGTGACTCTCTGTGATGTCCACCACAAAGGAAGGCTGGAATTCGAACCAGCACTGATAATAGATCACCCTATAGGGACGGTGGGCTTCCTGGTTGGTTTCAATCTTTTTGAGCCCGGCCAGGAAAGCTGCTTCCTGGACCAGCCTTGAGGTGTTGGCGTGGTCTGGATGCCGATCCTCCCAGTAGGGCGCGAAAACAATCTTCGGTTGATATGTCCGGATTTCCCGGATGATCTTCAGCTTGTTTTCCCAGTTGACGGAAACGTTGCCATCCGGGATGTCCAGCATCTTGTGAGCCGCAAGCCCCATGATGCCGGCCGCCTCCTGGAACTCCTGGCTTCGAACTTCGGGGGACCCGCGTGTCCCCAGTTCGCCACGGGTGAGGGAGATGACGCCGGTTTTGTATCCTTTTGAGGCGAGTTTGATCAGAGTCCCGGCACAGCACAGCTCGATATCGTCTGGATGAGCGCCGAAGGCCACAGACTCAAGCTGCATGACGGGAACCTATGCA
The DNA here is from genome assembly GCA_027295745.1 of Acidobacteriota bacterium. Lineage (GTDB taxonomy): Bacteria > Acidobacteriota > UBA6911 > RPQK01 > JADFOI01 > JADFOI01. The sequence goes on along the minus strand of JAPUKI010000086.1, from coordinate 4,379 downwards.
TGGGCTGGTGAGATTCTCTGAGGAGGAGTTAGTGTGCTGCGCTGGAAGGGTCGGCCAGAGCGCTGCCATATTTTTCCTCTTCCTTTTTCTTCACTGCCTCTATATCAAGGGCGCCATCCAGGGACCCAACGGTTTCAGTGATGCGGTTGTCGTCCGTACAGAGGTCGGCAGCATTCTTCTCGACCCATTCCTCATGTTCATCCGGAACTTCCGCCTCAGGGTAGATGGCGTTGACAGGACACAAAGGAACGCAGGCATCACAATCGATGCATTCATCCGGGTTGATGATCAACATGTGGGGATCCTGAAGTTCGTAAAAACAGTCCACCGGGCAGTCAGCCACACAGTCCGTATAGCGGTTTGAAGTACAGCGTTCCGTGACAATGTAGGTCATTGAATCTCTCCTCCTATCGTCTTGACCAAAAGATCCCTGTTAACATACCAAGCCTGTGCAGGCGGGTGCAAGTCTATACCCGCACGATGTCAAACCCCAGGCACTATGTCGAAATTCCTGGCCCCATGGGCAGGTCAATCGCTTGTGCATTGACCACATTTCCTGTTCTGGGCGTGGTTCCCATCAGCACTGCTTTCATGTCTTCACCCAGAGTGCGGAACATACGCTCCTGTGCCCGGGCCGTTCTGGCGGCCACGTGGGCGGAGAAGAGAGCGCGCGGGTGGTGGAAGATAGGATGTGTGAGATCGGGTGGTTCCACAATCAGGGTGTCCAGGGCGACGTAGCCCAGTCGGCCGCTTTCCAAGGCCGCGTGGAGAAGGTCGTAGCTTTCCACCAACTCACCGCGGGCGGCGTTGATGAAAATTGCGCCCTTCTTGAATTTCTCAATATTGTAGGCGTTGATCAGGTCTTTTGTGTCCTCCTGGAGAGGAGTATGCAGCGTGACGACATCGCTCTTTTCCAGCAGTTCCTCCAGGGGGACGGAGTGAAGCTTTTCCTGGGCGAGATCTGCGGGTTCCAGGTAGGGATCTGTTACCAGCATATTGAGGTCAAAGGGCTGCAGGAGATGCCACACCTGTCGGCCGATGCTTCCCAGTCCCACAATTCCCACCGTGGATGCTTCAAGGTCCAGGTTCAGGCGATGATAGCGGTCTTGCCAGTTCCCTTGGAGTACTGCTTCGTGCCAACCGCGCAAGTCCTTGGCGGCTGCCAGAATGAGAGCGACGGTGTGCTCAGCCACCGCCCGCGACATGGCTCCAGGTGTATGCAGCACTGCGATCTTTCGCAAAGATGCGGCCTCGACATCAACCGTGTTATAGCCGGCTCCGGTACGTGCAATGATTCGAAGAGCGGGGGCTGCCTCCATGACTTCGCTGTCGATCAGGGTGGATCCCCTGGCCACGATGGCGACCACCTGTGCGTCCAGGGCGGAGAGAAGGGCACTGTGGGAGGGTTCCTCCACTATCACCACCTGTACATCGGAGAAGAACTGCGTAATGACCCATTCGGGAAGGTGTCCCATGGTTACGATTTTCTGTCCTGTCATGATGTGCTCTATTTTCTTCAACCAGGTGACATAATCAAGTGCTTGAGGGTTTGTGCGTGGGAGGCACCCTCAGGTGCCGAAGTCGTGCGGTCGGGCCCCCTTTGGCCTGTGGACAGTCTCTGCAGGCACGTGCTAGAATGCCCCGCTTTATCCCCGGTCCCTATCGTCTAGCCTGGCCTAGGACACCGCCCTTTCAAGGCGGAAACACGGGTTCAAATCCCGTTGGGGACGCTCGTTTCAGCGCCCCCCTCAAAAATTAGAGTCCATTTAGAGCCCAAATTTGTGGCAGATTTGTGCCACCTTTGATTCATCCGTTGGCACGCCTCCGGTAGCACATTTATTTTTTGGGTTCGCTTAATAAGGTAGGTGATATCAGGATGGCCTAGCTGATCATGGCTAGTTGGTAGGCACCAGGCGTTTGAGTTCTTCAAACCAGTTCTGGATGACGTTGATTTGGGTTTGAGCCTCTGCTTGCTTGATCATCAAGAAGCGCTGGCCGTTGGGAGAGATGTCGTAATTGGCTGCCCAATCGAAAGAGCCATAGAGGTAAGTTCCCTCGAACAAAACGCGGGGTGCTACCAACATCTTGAAGGTCGGTTCCGTCTGAACGGAGACCACCATCATGTTGTCCCCGTTCCGATAAAAGAGCTCTTTCCCATCACGCGCCCACAAGGATTGGCTTCCCCCTTCACTGGAGATCTGTACGATGCCGCCAGGACCAGGATAGGGTTTGACATAAATCTCGTCTTGGCCAGAGCGGTCAGAGGTGAAGGCAATCCACCGACCATCGGGTGAGAACATGGGATGGCGTTCATTAAATTCGGTTACCAGGAACTCCTGTGGTTGCCTCTCACCTTCTAGCGAAAGAGTCCAAATGTTCCCATAGGCGGGCAGACCTTCAGAGTAAGCCAGTGCGCCGTCGCGAGACCAAGAGTTCGGAATCTGAATTTCCTGCATCTGAGTAAGTTGTTCCCTCTCTCCGCTGCCATCTGCAGACCTCCAGAAAATGCCAGGGGGGTCTCGGTCCACACTGAATGTTAGCCGCTTGCCGTCTAGCGTCCAAATAGGTGATCTCGCCTGTCCGGCCTGAAAAGTAAACGGGGTCAGTATTTCACTGGCCATTTCGTAGATCCAGATGTTTTGACCTGCCGCCCCCGAAACAATTTGGACTGCGAGACGTGCCCCATCGGGAGAAAACTTGGGAGTTCCAAACTGACGTTGAAGATCTGTCAATGGCTCAGACTCTCCCTTGCGATCCACCCACACCAGGCTGCGTTGGGCTTGACCTACAAAGTCTGGGACGTACACAAGGGTTCCTTCGCTGGAAAAGGCGTAGTCTGTGTTCCCTCTCCCCCTGTTCCCTCTCCCCCTGATGCCTTCAAGGATTGGGGCGGGCTGGCCCATTACCTCCCGCCTTTCCAAATCAAAAGGCACCCCCATTAACGTCCCTGTCCCAGCTTGCACATAGACCAAATGCCCTGTGGGAGCGTAATGAGGCTGCCTACCACCTTCTTCGAGTACAGTTTTTTGCTCTCCCGTCTCCAGGGATAAAACAGCAATTTGGACGCTGTAATCCTCCAACTCAACAGAGAAGAGCACAGCCTTCCCATCGGGTAGGATTTCCGGGGTCTGATACTCAAGTTCGCCCTTATCAGCGTCTGGCGTGGCCAGCATCTCTCGCTTGCCTCCTGCGGTCGAGACACGGAAGAGCGTTTGTGAAACGGTCCCGGGGGAGGAGAACACTATCGTGTTCCCTGGTCCCCAACTCCCAGACGCCCCCAGACCAGGAGCATCGCAAAGGGTTATCGGCGATCCACCCCTAAGCGGAACTTTCCTCAGTTTGCCAGCTACACTAAACGCCACCCACTCACCATCAGGTGAAAGGAACGGAGAAAGGCCGCCCTCGGTTCCAGAGATAGGTAGGGCGAATTGATTATCTAGAGATCGCAAGTAAAGTTTATATTTTCCGTCGGGTTGGCCAGCAAAAACGATATGCCTTCCGTCCCGTGAAATCGCTATGTCATTATTACCGCCGTTCGCCAAAGGGGCAGTCGGTGTAGGGATGATTACAAATTTCGTCAAAGAGGCCGACTCAGGCTGCGGAGAACTCCAGAAACCAATGCTGGCCGCTAAAATAACTGTTGCCGTGGTAATGCTCCACGGAATTGACCGCTTCCAGAGGGAAGGTTGGATTGCACTATCCCGCCCAATCGCAGAGGCTGTTGGTGCCCCACTCAATGCTTCCTCGATGAGTATTCTGGCACCATCAATGTGCTGAAGACGTTTGTTAGGGTCTTTTTTCAGGCATCGGCTCAAAAGAAATCGAATGGTGCTGGGGATACTCTGGGGTAACAGATCCCACTCTGGTTCACCTTTGAGAATTGAAGCTATGGTGTCCGTAACCGTCTCTCCTTCAAACGCCCTCTTGCCTGTCAGCAATTCAAAAAGCACGCTTCCAAAAGCGAAAATATCGGCCCTCTTATCCACAGGCTTTCCCCTGGCCTGCTCGGGACTCATGTAGGCTGCTGTTCCCAGAATCACGCCAGCCCTGGTCATTGCCTCGGTCAGGGTGGGTGATTGAGAGATGTCAGTAACCGGCGACTCTGCCTCAAACGCCTTGGCCAGTCCAAAGTCCAGGATCTTGACCTTGCCTTCTGGAGTGACCTTGACGTTGGCGGGCTTCAGGTCGCGGTGGATGACGCCTTTCTCGTGAGCCGCTTCCACGCCCTCGGCGATCTGGCGGCATACTTCAAGAGCCTCATCAACGGGGAGTGGGCCTTTTGCAACACGCTCAGCCAGGGTTTCGCCTGGGACCAACTCCAACACGAGAAAGTGAACATCATCCGCGTGCTCGAAGCTGTGAATAGCGGCAATGTTGGG
>JAPUKI010000085.1 GCA_027295745.1 Acidobacteriota bacterium | reverse complement strand
TGTTACAGTAAAGGAATCCACATCGATGATCTGTAAAGAATCCGGTTCATCTTCTTGAGGGAGAAAGTTGGAACCCACCAGGACGGCCACGAAGGAGCTGAAGTCGGGAGTCATGGTGATGGAGGAGGGACGTGTTCCCGGAATCATGTTCAACCGGGGAGTGATTTCTGTGGCACTGTCCACATCGAAACGGAGAATTTCATCTGTCCCAGAGGATGCCAGAAAGCCGGTCTTACTGTCCTCGGAAAAGACGATGTTATTGGCAAAGGAAAAAAAGACCTCGGTCAGATCAATCCGTCGAACCGCAAGCGTGTCCACGTCAATAAGGGCAATCGTTCCAATCTGTTTACCGACAAAAGTTTCTCCACTTTGTGGCAGGTTGTCTGCGAGGAACAAACAGACCACAGCGAGTGTGCTTCCGTCTGGTGTCAACGTCATCAAGGCTGGATTGTCACCCACTTCAATTAAAGGGGTTGGCTCGAGGAGCTTGCCCTCGATCGGATCGAAAACTAACACCTTGTTGGATCCAGGATAGCTGACAAAGGCTTTCCTGGAATCAAGGGAAAAGACGACATTGGGGGAAAAGTTGAGATCGACAGGAGCAATGATCCCCGTATTGGTCAGGGGAATATTGTTGATGTCAAATCTCAAGTTTTCTTCCAGAGCAGAGGGGTCCACTGTGGCAAAAAGGCGCTGGCCCTGAAGAGTGGAACAGATGCTCAAGCAGCTCACTGCGGCGATGAGAAGACAGCGGGACATAAGTTCTTGATTATAGGTCTTGTTGATCGGCGTGGACAACTTCCTGACTACTTATCCTTCTCGTCCATTGGCCGGACCTCGAATTTGACTGTGTGAACCAGGTCACAGTGCCAGTACTTGTTCACAGCATGAATCATCATTTGGTGCAGCTCCATCAGTTCCTTCTTCCAAGTCTTGCTGGGAACGGCAATCCGGAGCCTCTTATCTCTCAAGGCCACTGGGCAACTCCTGAAAGCCAGCTCCTTTCCCACAATTTGCGGCCACAGTTCATTGAGAAAGATCAGTGCAGTCTCCTCATCAGAGGCAATCCGGCGCAAAAGATCAGAGAAAACCGAACCAAGAGTTTCCATTGGGGATAACTTCAGGGCAACTGCACGCCTACCCTCGTCGAGCTGCCGGTATCATTCCCAAGAGCAGGTATGGCTGTCATCTTATGGTATTTTAGGACAGCCCGAGTGAAAAGGCCAGGGTTGATTGACCTGACTTCGCTGATTTGGCAGGGTTTTGTCTGCTCTCAGACACGTTTGCTGGTACACGTTTTTGGCGTATGAGGCGATGTTGACAACGGAACTGCCGATGCAGTAGATATCTTCTTCAGCTATGGAACAGATTCTGGTGTTGAATTCAACTTTCGAGCCCTTGCACGTGATTTCATGGAAGCGTGCTTTGCGTATGCTGTTCCAAGAGAAAGTTGAGGTGCTCGCACAATATGACCGCGAGATCCGAAGTGTCTCCCTTTCCATTCCCCTGCCTTCTGTCCTGAGGTTGCTTTGCTATGTGAAGGTGAAGCGACATCATCATCAGGTGAAGTTCACGAGAAGCAACATTTACTCCCGAGATCGCCACCGCTGTCAATACTGTGGGAGTAAGTTTTCTGCCAACCAACTCACCTACGATCACGTCATTCCAGTAGCTCGAGGAGGTCATAAGAGTTGGGAGAACATTGTCACCTGTTGCATTTGGTGCAACAGGAGAAAAGGGAATCGAACTCCAGAAGAGGCCGGCTTAAGGCCTTTGAGACGGCCCAAAGCCCCCTATGGTTTTCCCCACAGAATCACTTTCCTTCTGTGGGGTTCTGAGACCCCCGATAGTTGGAAAAACTACATTTTTTGGAGTCATTAGTACTCTTTTGAGTGACACTCTCCTGATTTTTTCCCGATATCCTCGCTTAGGCCAAGTCAAGACACGACTGGCATCTGTCCTGTCTTCTGCTGGCTGCCTCCAGCTGCATCAAGCCCTGCTGTTGGATACCCTCGATCGAACCGCTTCTCTCAACCTCACTTGCTCTCTTTTTCTCGCCGACTGTTCTCATCATGAAATGTTGGGCTTTGCCCGAAAACACCACCTCCCCCACACGGTTCAAATGCATTGCCAGGAGGGAAAGGATCTGGGTGAACGGATGTGGAATGCTTATGAGAAAGTTTCAGGAACTTCCGATCAGGTTGTCTTTTTGGGAGCTGATACCCCTTCTTTACCCGTATCTCATATTAAGGAAGCTTTTGTAAAATTGTCCCAGTTCCCAGTAGTGGCAGGTCCGGTTGAGGACGGGGGCTATTACTTGTTGGCACTTTCCCAGCCGAGAAGAGAGCTTTTCCAGAATATCCCTTGGGGCACGGCCGTTGTCTTGCAAGAGACTCTGGCCAGACTGGCACCCCATGAGTTTTTCTTGCTTCCGCGGTGGTATGATGTAGACACGGTCTCAGATCTTCGCCGCTTGGAACAAGATCTGAGAACGCCATTCGAAGGCTTCCCTGCTCGGACCCATGAGTTTCTCCAGGCACGCCTGGCAAGTCCCATCAGCAGGGATACCGATATTTTAGGGGTCGAGCCACGAAAGTGATACTTTTCCCCTCAGTTTTCATCAAGATCTGGAGAGGAGGTTTGACCGAAGACCTTGACTTTTCTAGGATATAGAGAGAGGACTCATATAAACAGATGACAGTGGAAGGCCAGACCTTTTTGGCAAAGGTCAAGAATTTTCTTGAAGTACTGTTTGCTCTGAAAATCACGGAGGCTGAACGCCTCCGGTTTGCGAGCGATCCCTATAATCCTTTTCTGGACGACACTTCCGGACGGAAGCCAATGCAAGTGGCTTCCGTACTGGCGCTCCTCTTTCACATCTTGCTGTTGATGATGGTTATCCCTTCATTCGGTGATCGGGTCTTGATTGTCACCCAAGAGGTCTTGGTTTTAAAGCAGTTGGCCGAGCCTGCAGCTCTGGCAGGAGGTGGAAGCCAACCTGAGGCCATTCCACCTAAACCCGAGCCCACAATTCCGGAACCCAAGCCCATTCTGGTCCCGATTCCTGATCCCACTCCCAACGCCCCCGAGCCCATCCGGAAGAAGGAAATCGAGGATATCCCACGGATATTGGAGGAAAT